>NZ_JAVRHI010000221.1:0-43422 GCF_034105845.1 Streptomyces sp. CRN 30
CGCGGGCGGCGGCGACCACGGCGCGGCCCAGCGGGTGCTCGCTGGCCACCTCCGCCGCGGCGGCCAGCGCGAGCAGCGCGTCCTCGTCGAGGCCGGAGCCGGGCAGCGGCCGTACGGCGGTCACCTCGGGGGTGCCTTCGGTGAGGGTGCCGGTCTTGTCCAGGGCGACGGTGTCGATCCGCCCGAGGCGTTCCATGGCGACGGCCGACTTGACCAGGACGCCGTGGCGCCCGGCGTTGGCGATGGCGGAGAGCAGCGGCGGCATGGTGGCGAGGACGACCGCGCAGGGCGAGGCGACGATCATGAACGTCATGGCGCGGAGCAGCGCGTCGGTGAGCGGGGCGCCGAAGGCGAGGGGGACGCCGAAGACGGCGAGGGTGGCGGCGACCACGCCGACCGCGTAGCGCTGCTCGATCTTCTCGATGAAGAGCTGGGTGGGGGCCTTGGTGCGGGACGCCTCCTCGACCAGGGCGACGATCCGGGCGATCACCGAGTCGGCGGGGTCGCGGCCGACGCGGACCCGGAGGGCACCGGTGCCGTTGTGGGTGCCGGCGAAGACGTCGTCGCCGGTGCGTTTGACGACGGGGAGGGACTCGCCGGTGACGGTGGCCTGGTCGACCTCCCCGGTGCCGTCGACGACGGTGCCGTCGGCGCCGATCCGCTCGCCGGGCCGGACCAGGAGGACGTCGCCGACGGCGAGTGCGGCGGTCGGGACCGTCTCCTCGGTGCCGTCGTCGCCCACCCGGGTCGCGGTGGTGGGCGCGAGATCGAGCAGGCCGCGCACGGAGTCGGCGGTGCGGGCGGTGGCGAGGGCCTCAAGCGCGCCGGAGACGGCGAAGATGACGATGAGGAGACCGCCGTCGAGGACCTGCCCGATGGCCGCCGCGCCGAGCGCCGCGACGATCATCAGGAGATCGACGTCGAGGGTCTTCTCACGCAGGGCGCGCAGCCCTTCCAGCGCCGGTTCCCAGCCGCCGGCGGCGTAGGCGAGGGCGTACAGCGGGCCGTAGGACCAGGCGGTGGCGCCGCCGAGGTCGAGGGCGAGCGCGAGGAGGAACGCGAGCAGGGACAGCAGCGCCCAGCGGGCCTCGGGCAGGGCCAGGACGCGGGTACGGCGGCGGAGCGCCGGACGGCGGGGGGCCGTCGCGGGCGTGCTCGGGGCAAGGGTGGCGGTCACGGCGCACACCATACAGGAACACATGAAGACTCATTCATCTGTTCATGTGAGGCTTGACGCGTGGTGCGTAGGATGGCCGCATGGGTCATGGAGCAGCCGGCACCACCGAGAACACCGCACGGGTGCGGCTGGACGCGGACAACGTCGCCAAGGTCGCCACCACCCTCCAGGCCCTGTCGACCCCCTCCCGGCTGCTGATCCTGGCCCGGCTGCGCGAAGGGCCGCTGCCCGCGACCGAGTTGGCGGCGGAGGTCGGCATGGAGCAGTCGGCCTGCTCGCACCAGCTGCGGCTGCTGCGCAACCTGGGTCTGGTGGTGGGCGAGCGGCGCGGCCGGTCGGTGGTGTACGCGCTGCACGACGACCACGTGGCCGGACTGCTCGACCAGGCCGTCTACCACGTCGAGCACCTGCGCCTCGGGATCAGCGACCCGGACCCGGTGCCCTGAGCAGGTCCCGCATCGTCTCGGCGGCGCGTACGGCCGCGTCCGCGCAGCAGTTGTTGAACAGCACGTGCAGCTCGTCCGTCCGGGCGGCCGCGCGCCGCAGCCTCGGCACCCACGCGGCGAGTTCGGCCACGTCGTAGGCGTACCTGAAGCGGTCCTCCTTGCCGCCCCTCCCCCACCGCGGGCTGCGGCCGTGGAACCGGACGACGGCCAGGGAGCGACGGGTGACGGGCAGGACCGGCGGCAGCGACCCCGGCAGTCCCTGCGCCGTGTCCACGCCCACCGCGCTCGCGCCCAGGGAGGCGAGGAGCGCGGCGGTGTCCTCCGCGCGCTCCGCCGCCCACCACCCCGGGTGCCGGAACTCGACCGCGAGCGGCCAGCCGGCCGCGCGCCGCGCGCACTGCCGCAGCCTCTCCTCGGCTTCGGCGCCCGGCGCCAGCCACGGCGGGAACTGGAAGAGCACGGCGGCGAGCCGCCCGGCCTCCCGCAGCGGCGCGACGGCGTCCGCGAACCGCCGCCACACCTCGTCCAGGAGGGCCGGGCCCCGCTCGGCCCCGCGCAGGTCGGGCGGGAGCGCCGCGTCGCGTGTGGGGTGCCCGGTCAGCAGGGAGAACGCCTTGACGTCGAAGCGGAACCCCTCGGGGGTGCGCTCGACCCACAGTTCGCTGTTGCGGCGGCTGGGCAACGCGTAGTACCCGGCGTCCACTTCGACCACGGGCAGCCGGGAGGCGTAGTGCCGCAGCCGCCCCTCGGCGTCCCGCCGTCCGCGCGGGTACCAGCCGCTCGTCACGAGCTGCCGGTCCGTCCAGGAACACGCGCCGACCCGTACGTCACCCGATGCCTCACCACCCATGGGAGCCCGGTTACCCCGGGCTCCCGGTCCCTCACTCGGTGGCCGTGCGCCGCCGCGCGGCCTCCGTCGCCCCGCGCACGTCGTCGATCGGGCGCAGCCAATAGGTGTACGCGTAGTCCCGGTCGGCGAAGAGTTTGAACTCGTCGTGGGTGTGCGCGCCCCAGCTGTTGTCGCCGCCGACGCCCATCTGACGGTGGTTCAGCCGCAGCACCACGGCGTCCCGCGGAGTGAGCTGGTAGTCGTGGCGCACCCCGGCGGAGAGGTCCTCCGGGGTGAAGTACGAGGCGTTGAACTCCAGCGGCCCGTCCCCGGAGGCGAGCAGCCCGGCGCCGTCGCGGCCGGTGAACGCCACCCACCGGACGTCGGTCTTGTTGCCGTTCTCCTGCGGGCGGATGTACCCCGACCACTGCTCGGCGACGGTTCCCGAGTACCGGCCGACGTCGGTGCCGGTGTGCCGGTCCCAGTGGTTCTCCTCGGGTCCGCGCCCGTACCAGTGCAGCCGGTCCAGGCGGCGCGGCAGGAACAGCAGGGTGCCGACCTCGGGGATGTAGGGCAGGTTCGCGGCGCCCGGGTGCAGGGTGTTGTCGACCTTGACCTCGCCGCTGCCGAAGACGGTGTACGTGGTGGTGTACGTGGATTCCGTCGTCGTCGGCAGGGTGCCGCTGACCTTGATCTCGACGGCCCGGTCCGCCCCCAGGGTCCGTACGGCGACGCCGGTCACCTTCCGGTGGGCGCCGGCGTCGCGCCAGGTGCGGTTGCGGGTGTGCTGGCCGTTGCCGTTGTCGTTGTCGGTGGGCGCCCGCCAGAAGTTGGGCACGGGGCCGGAGTCGAGGAGCCGGATGCCGCCGGCCTTGTAGGAGGTGAGGGTGCCGCTCCTCTTGTCGACGGTGACGGAGAAGCCCCGGCCGTCGACCTCCACCTCGTCCTCGCCGTCGTCGACGCGCAGGGCGGGGACGCGGTCCAGCGGTACGGGGGTCACCGCCGGGACGTCTGCCTCGACGGGGAGCTGGACGCGGGCCACCTCGAAACCGGCCTTCGCCCAGGGTGCGGACTCCTTGGTGGTGAAGGAGAGCTGGAGGAAGTACTCGGTGCCGGGCGCCGCGCCGGCCGGGAGGGTCACCGGCAGGGTGATGTCCTTACGGGACAGCGGCGCGACGGCGAGCTGATCGCGGGTGAGCCGGCCGCGTCTGACCACCTCGCCGTCGGCGGCCAGTTCCCACCGGCCGTCGTAGGCGCGCAGGTCGGTGAAGAGGTTCTCGTTGACGAGGGTCACCGCGCCGGGCCCGCCGGACCGGCTCTTCACGTCGATCGCCTGGTAGACGCGCTTGACCTCGGCGGCCTTGCCGGTGTGGCCGCGGTCGGCGAGGACGATGCCGTCGGCGACGAACGCGCCGTCGTTGGGGTTGTCGCCCCAGTCACCGCCGTAGGCGTGGAAGGTCTCCGCGTCGGGGCGTGCCTCGTCGGTGTCCGCGGTGGCGGCGTCGAACCAGAAGCGCACACCGTCGTCGCGGGGGCCGCGCCCGTCGTCAGCGAGTTCGGCCGCGGTGAGGGCGCGGGCGTGGACGGCGGCCCGGCGGATGGTGCCGCTGAACTCGCGGGTCGGGTTGTCGGTGTCGGTGCCCAGGGCGAGCGGCGCGGTGTTCACCTCCGGGCGCCGGGTGGTGGCGCGGGTGGCTCTCGCGACGCCGTCGGCGTAGAGGGTCAGGGTGCCCGCGTCGGCGTCGAAGACCCCCGCGATGTGGTGCTCGCGCCCGGTCCAGTCGTCGGGCAGCCCCCAGCTCGCGGTGATCCACTGGCCGCCGGAGTAGAGGAAGAACTCCAGGGTCCTGCCGCTCTGCTTCAGCGAGTACTGGGTGTCGCCCTTGGCCACGACGGGCTGGTGGTAGCCGAAGTACCGCGGGGTGACCCACGCCTCCAGGGTGAGGGAGCCGGTGAGGTCCAGGCTCGCGTCGCGGGGGAAGACCGTGGCGCCGGAGATCCCCTTCTCCTCGTCGAAGGAGCCGCTGGGGTTGACGATCTCGCCGCGCAGCGCGGCGGGCCCGGTCTCGGTCAGGAAGGTGCGGGCGGGGACGGGCCAGGTGAGGGACTGGTCGACGAAGTCCCAGATCCAGCCGCCCTGGAGGACGTCGTGGGCGCGGACGACGTCCCAGTACTTCTTGAAGTTGCCGGTGGAGTTCCCCATCGAGTGGGCGTACTCGATCATCACGTAGGGCCGGGTGTCGGAGGTGTCCTTCGCCCGCTGCTCGACACGTTGCGGGGTGTCGTACATCTCCGAGCGGATGTCGCTGATGCCGGGGCGGTCGTCGCCCTCGTACTGGATGACGCGGGTGGTGTCGTAGGAGCGGATCCAGTCGTGCATCGCGGTGAACGTGGAGCCGGTGCCGGCCTCGTTGCCGAGCGACCAGATGACCACCGAGGGGTGGTTCTTGTCGCGGTGCACCATGTTCTGCGCGCGGGCCACGCACGCCGCGGTCCACTCGGGGTGGCTGCCGGGGTACTCGTCGCGGATGCCGTGCGTCTCCAGGTTGGTCTCGTCGACGAGGTACAGGCCGTACTCGTCGGCGAGTTCGTACCAGAGCGGGTTGTTCGGGTAGTGCGAGGTGCGCACGGAGTTGATGTTCAGCCGCTTGATGAGGGTGATGTCCTCGACCAGGTTCTCGCGGGTGAGCGCGGTGCCGCGGTCCGGGTGCATCTCGTGCCGGTTGGTGCCGCGGAACGACACCGGCCGGCCGTTGATCCGCATCAGGCCGTCCTTGAGCGCGAACTCGCGGAAGCCGACCCGGTGCGACAGCGTCTCGGTCACCTTCCCCGAGGGGTCGCGCAGCCGCAGCACGGCCGTGTAGAGGTGCGGCTGCTCGGCCGACCACAGCTTCGGCGCGGGGACGGCCTTGGTGGAGCGGACGGTGACGTCCTCGCCGGCGCTCACCGTGGTGAGGTCGGCGGCGGTCGTCAGCGGCCGGGACCAGACGGCGTGCCCCCGGGTGTCGTAGAGCTGGGTCTCCACGGTGTACCGCCCGGCGTCGCCGCCCCCGTAGGCGCGGACGCTCGCGGTGACGGCCAGCTCGGCATCGGTGTAAGTGTCGTTCAGCGGGGTGTCGAGGCGGAAGTCGCGCAGGTGCACGGCCGGGGTGGAGTACAGGTACACCGAGCGGAAGATGCCGCTCAGCCGGATCATGTCCTGGTCCTCCAGCCAGTCGCCGTCGGCGTAGCGGTAGACCTCGACGGCGATGTGGTTGGTGCCCGGCTTCAGGAGGTCGGTGACGTCGTACTCGGAGGGGGTGTAGGAGTCCTCGTCGTAGCCGGCCGGCTCGCCGTTGATCCACACGTAGTGCGCCGACTTCACGCCCTCGAAGTGCAGGAAGGTGCGGCGCCCCGACCAGTCGCGGGGGACGGTGAAGGTACGGCGGTACTGGCCGACGGGGTTGTGCCGGGTGGGCGCGGCGGGCGGCTGCGGCTCCTCGCCCTGTCCGTTGGCGCCCCAGTACGGGTAGGTGATGTTCAGGTAGATCGGCCGGTCGTGGCCGTGCAGTTGCCACACGGAGGGCACCGGGATGTCGTCCCAGCCGCCGTCGTCGAGGTCGGTGCGGTGGAAGTCGGGGTCGCGGTCCTCGGGCCGGTCTGCGTAGGCGAACTTCCAGGTGCCGTCGAGTCCGAGGCGGTACGGGGAGTCGGTGCGGTCGGCGGCGAGGGCCTGCCGGACATCGGCGTACGGCATCAGCGTGGTGTGCGGCGGCTCGGTGCCGACGCGGAAGACACCGAAGTCGTTCCACTCCGGGGTGGCGCCCGGGGCGGCCGCGCGGGGGCCCGCCGCGAGCGCGGCCGCGGCCGGCGAGGAGAGGGCTAGCGCGCCGAGGACGGCGGCGCCGCCCTCCAGCAGACGGCGGCGGCTGACGACCGGACGGGGCCGGGCGAGCGGGGACGCGGCGGGTGACACGGGCGGGTGCGGCATGACCGTGGCCTTCCGTGGGCTCTGAGGGGGGCGACTCAACGCGCGATGCGGTGACGGGAGTTACCGGCGTGGGGCGCGGCAACTGACGGTGAGGGAGCGGCTACTGAGTCGAAGTCACGGTCACCCTAGGACCCGAACACAACCGAATCAATCACCTCGTCGGAATTTGTGCGGTCCTGGGGCGGGGCTCTCCCGGCACCTCGGGGCGGGGCCCTCTCCGGCCGGTGATCCGTCGCTGTGTGCCGTCCGCTACGGTGACCGGCGGGGAGGGTCGAGATGCCGGAAGCCTCGGGAGCGCGCCGGGACCCGCGCGACGTGGCGTACGGGCGGGCCATCGAGTCCGTCAGCACGGTCGCCGCGCCCCTGCTGGCGGGCGGCGCGGTGGCGATGCTCGGGGTGGTCGCCGCCGACGACGACAGGTTCCGGTGGCCCGGACCGGCGACCCTGTTCCTGACCCTGGCGGCGGTGGCGCTGGTGGCGTGCGTGCAGTGGGGGTTCCGCGCGCGGACCTTCCTGTACGTCTTCGAGGAGGGCAGCCCCGAAGCGGACGACGATCCGTCCCTCCCGGTCGCCGCGCGCGCCTTCCTCGCCCGGCGGCGCGAGACCGACCTGGCCCGCTGGCGGCGCGGTACGGCACTGGCCGCCCTCTGCTACAACCTCGGCCTGGTCGCCATCGGCACGGGCGTCTCACTGGCCGCCGCACCGCCCGCCGACGCCGTGCAGGCGGGGTGGCGCTGGGCGGCGTTCTGGGTGATGTCCCTCGCGACGGTCGCGGAGTTGCTGTGGGTGGTGCTGGAATGGGGGGACGCGGCGGCACGCGCGGCCACGCGCCGGCGATGGCTGCGGCGCGCGGGAGTCACCTCGGGGGAGGGACGGGGACAGTGAGCGACGAGACGCCGGACAACGGCGAGTCACCGGAGGTCGAGCGCTCGGCGCCGCCGCCCGCGCCGCCGCTGCGCGGGGCTCCGCCACCTCCGCGGCCTCTGATCACACCGGGGTCCGCACCCCCGATGTCGGCGCCGGTCGCCCACGCGGGCGCCGACGCATGCCCCCTGTGCTGGGCCGTCTACCCCTCGCTCGCCCGGCGGTTGCTGCGGCTGGAGCGGGGGCGGCACGAGGAGTGGTGCCCCGTGGCCGGTGTTCCGCTGCGGGTGGCCGCCGGGCTCGGCACGGACGAGGTGCTGCGGCTGCTGCCGCCCCGCCGGGACACGCGCTGATCACCGACGACTGACGGTCGTTCATTTTTCATACTTACCGTGCGAGTGATTACCTGCCGACGTGACGGGAATTATCCAGCGGGAAGTGATTACTCTCGGGGGGATGATTCTCCTGTCCGGAAAAGGTGCCCATCACAGCGTCCGCCGAATAGCAGACCGGCGTTTCTGACGTCCCTTTTCCTGCAAACCCCTGCCTTTCCTCTCCGCGTCTTGCCGCTTCGTTTTCCCGCAAGGAATTGCCTATGTCGGAATTACAGCGCACTGTCACGCCCGAAAAGATCGCCGTCATCGGAATGGGCTGCCGATTTCCCGGCGGAGCCTCCGACCACCGGGCCTTCTGGCGGAACCTCGCCGCCGGCAAGGACTGCATCGTCCCGACCCCGCCCGACCGGTACGACACCGCGACCCTCCTCAGCAGGACCTCCGCCAGACCGGGCCGGCTGGTCGGCGGCCGGGGCGGGTACATCGACGGCTTCGACGAGTTCGACCCGGCGTTCTTCGGCATCAGCCCGCGCGAGGCCGCCCACATGGACCCCCAGCAGCGCAAACTCCTGGAAGTGGCCTGGGAGGCGCTGGAGGACGGCGGCCAGAGACCCGCCGAACTGGCCGGCCGGGACGTCGGTGTCTTCGTCGGCGCGTTCACCCTCGACTACAAGATCCTTCAATTCGCCGACCTCGGCTTCGAGACGCTCACCGCGCACACCGCGACCGGCACGATGATGACGATGGTGTCGAACCGCATCTCGTACTGCTTCGACTTCCGCGGCCCCAGCGTCTCCCTCGACACCGCGTGCAGTTCCTCCCTGGTGGCCGTGCACCTGGCCTGCCAGAGCCTCGGCCGCGGGGAGAGCAGCCTGGCGCTGGCCGGCGGGGCGCTCCTGCACAGCGCGCCGCAGTACTCCATCGCCGAGACCAAGGGCGGTTTCCTCTCGCCCGACGGCCGCTCCCGCACCTTCGACGCCTCGGCCAACGGCTACGTCCGCGCGGAGGGCGTCGGTGTGATCGCCCTCAAGCGCCTGGACGACGCCCTGCGTGACGGCGACCCGGTGCACGCCGTGATCATCGGCAGCGGCGTCAACCAGGACGGCCGTACCGACGGCATCACCGTGCCGAGCGCCGAGGCCCAGGTGGCGCTCATCGAACGGACCTGCGCCGAGGCGGGCATCACCCCGGGCGACCTTCAGTACGTCGAGGCACACGGCACCTCCACCCCGGTCGGCGACCCCATCGAGGCCGGGGCGCTCGGCCGCGCGCTGTCGGTGGGGCGCGCGCCCGGCGCCCGGTGCTACGTGGGGTCGGTGAAGACCAACATCGGCCACTGCGAGTCGGCGGCCGGGATCGCCGGTCTCATCAAGACCGTGCAGGCGCTGAAGCACCGCACCGTCCCGCCGCACATCAACCTCACCGAGACCAACCCGGCGATCGACCTGGCGTCGCTGCCGTACGAGATCCCCACGCGCGCGGTGCCCTGGCCGGAGCACGACGGTCCGGCACGCGCGGGGGTCAACTCCTTCGGGTTCGGCGGGACCAACGCACACGTGCTGCTGGAGGCCGCCCCGGTACCCGCGGCACCCGCCGTGCCGAAGCAGCGCGACGCGCGCCCCGGCCCGACCGTGCTGCCGCTGACCGCCCGCGACCCCGCGCTCCTCGACGAGGTCGCCGCGAACGTCCGGCGGGAACTGACCGGCGCGAACGGCCGGAAGCCCGCCCTGCCCGACCTCGCCTACACCCTGGCCCGGCGCCGGCAGCACCTCGAAGCGCGGCTGTCGGTCGTCTACGACTCACCGGCCGCCCTGAAGGACGCCCTCGACGCCCACCTGCGCGGTGAGGCACACCCGCGCGTCCTGCGTGACCAGGTGCGGCAGGCCGGGGACCGGCGGCTGGTCTGGGTGTTCACCGGCATGGGCCCGCAGTGGCACGGCATGGGACGGCAGCTGCTGGCGACCGAGCCGGTGTACCGGGCGGCGGTCGAGCGGTGCGACCGGGCGTTCTCCGAGTTCGCCGACTGGTCGCTGCTGGAGGAACTGGCCGCCGACGGGGCCGCGTCCCGGATGGACGAGACGTGGCTGGCCCAGCCCGCCAACTTCGCCGTACAGGTGGGACTCGCGGCCCTGTGGCGCAGCCACGGCGTCACACCCGACGCGATCGTCGGGCACAGCACCGGTGAGATCGCCGCGTTCTACGAGGCCGGTGTCTACACCTTGCGCGAGGCCGCCGCGATCGCCGTGCACCGCAGCCGGCTCCAGCAGAAGCTGGTCGGCACCGGCACCATGCTCGCGGTGGGGCTCTCCGAGGCGGAGGCCCTGGCACGGGTGCGGCCGCACACCGGCCGGGTGTCGGTGGCCGCCGTCAACAGCCCGGCCGCGCTGACCCTGGCCGGGGACGAGCAGGCCCTCACCGAGATCGCCGAGGGGCTGCGCGAGGAAGGTGTCTTCGCCAGGTTCCTCGCCGTGCGGGTGCCGTACCACAGCCCGCGCATGGACCTCGTCAAGGACGAGCTGCTGTCCTCGCTCGCCGGTCTCCGGCCGCGCCCCGCGCGCGTACCGCTGTGCACGACGGCGGGCGGGGAGGCGGCGGGCCGGTACGCCGAGGGGCCCGAGCTGGACGCCGCGTACTGGTGGAGCAACGTCCGCGACAGCGTCCGCTTCGACGACGCGGTCGGCCGTCTCGCCGACGACGGACACGGTGTCTTCCTGGAGATCGGCCCGCACCCGGTCCTCGGCCACGCCATCGGCGAGAGCCTCGCCGCCCGGGGGCACGAGGCACGGACCCTGCCGTCGATCCGCCGCGAGGAGGACGAGCGGGAGCGGTTCACGCTCTCCCTCGCCGCCCTGCACAATCTCGGCGTCGGCATCGACTGGTCGGTGCTGCACCCCGCCGGGCGCACGGTGCCGCTGCCCCGCTACCCGTGGAAGCGGGACCGGTACTGGACGGAGCCCGCGCCGGTCGAGCAGGTCCGCCTCGGCCGCGTGGACCATCCGCTGCTGGGCCGCCGGCTGACCACCGCCGAGCCGACCTGGGAGTCCCGGCCCGACACCGAGTCGCTGCCGTACCTGCGCGACCACCGCATCCAGGGCAGCGCGGTCTTCCCGGCGGCCGGTTACGTGGAGATGGCGGCGCAGGCCGTCCGCGCGCTGACCGGTGCGGGGGCGGCGCTCACCGACATCGAGCTGCGCAAGGCGCTGTTCCTGCCGGACGACGACGCCACGGGGCCGACCTCGCCCGTACAGCTGTCGTTCTCGCCCGAGGACGCGGCGTTCACCGTCGCCACCGTCCCGGGCGGGGGCGAGGGCGCGGAGCGGGCCGTGCACGCGCGCGGTGCCGTGCGCTCCGCCTCCGGCGGGCACCGGCGGCGCGCGCCCCGGCTCGACGTGGACGCGGTCCGCGCGGGCGGCGTCCGCCGCCTGGCCGGGGCCGAGTGCTACGCGGCGCTGGCCGCCCTCGGCTACCAGTACGGTCCCGCGTTCCAGGCGATCGAGGAGGTGTGGATCGGCCCCGGCGAGGCGCTCGCCCGTATCCGGCCGCCCGCGGCCATCGGCGACGACGCCGCCCGCCACCATGTGCATCCCGTGCTGCTCGACGCGTGCTTCCAGACGCTGCTGACGCCGCAGTTGCTGGACGCCGGGGGCGACGGGGACGACGGGGACGACGGGGGTCAAGGGGCCCGGGGCGGCCACGGGGGCCAGGGCGCCTCCGGTACCGGCATCCGGCTGCCGCTGGCGATCGGCGAGGTCGACCTCGACGCCGTCGGGGACCGGCCGCTGTGGGCGCACGCCGTCCTCACCGGCGCGGTCGGCGGCGAGCTGGTCGGCGACATCGCCGTGCACGCCGACGACGGCACCCCGCTCGGCCGGGTCGCCGGTTTCCGCGCCGCCGACGTCGAGACGGCCTCCGCCACGGTGGGCCTCGGCACGATCGACTCGTGGCTGGCCGACGTCACCTGGGTGGAGGCCCCGCTCGACGCGGACGTCCCGGACACGTCCGACGAGACCGCCGGCGGTCGACGCGCCTCCGGCACCGCGCGCCCGCCCGGCACCCCGGGTGACTGGCTCGTGTTCGCCGACGGACAGGGGGTCGCCGAGGAACTGGCGGCACGGGTCACGGCGGCCGGCGGCCGCTGCCACCTGGTCCGCCCGACCCGCACCCACCGCACGGAGACCGACGGCCCCGGCCACCGCGCCGAACCCGACGACTCCGGCCACCGCGGCGAACCCGGCAGCCGGGAGTCCGTCGTCGATCCCGGGTCCGCCGACGGTTTCGCGGAGCTGCTCGCCGCGGTGCGGGCCGGCGGTGCGCCGCCGTTCGATCACGTCGCGCACCTGTGGAGTCTGGACCTCCCGCCGATCGACGCGACGCGTACGGCGGCCGAGATCCGGGACCGGGCCGACCTCGCCGGGTACTCGCTGGTCGCGCTCGCCCGCGCGCTCCCCGTCCACCAGCCGGGCAGCAGGCTGCACATCGTCACCCGGGGCGGGCAGGCCGCCGTCCCCGGTGACCCGGCCGAGCCGCTGTCCGCGCCGGCCTGGGGCATCGGCCGCGTACTGGGCCAGCAGGAGCTGACCGACCACCGCGGCGTGCTCGTCGACCTCGACCCCGCCTCCGACGACCGGGCCGCGGACGCCTCGGCCGTGCTGCGGGAGGCCACGGCGGGCGACGGCGCGCACGAGGTCGCGGTGCGCGGCACCCGCCGGCTCACCAGCCGTCTCGCGCCGGTGACCGGGCTGCCCCGCCCGCTCCCGCTGCGGCTGCGGGCGGACGGCGCCTACCTGGTGACCGGCGCGTTCGGCGCGCTCGGCAGGCTGCTGTGCCGCCGGCTCGTGACCCGCGGCGCCCGCCGGCTGATCCTCGTGGGCCGTACCGCCCTGCCCGACCGGGACCAGTGGCACGGTGTCCCCGCGGACTCCCCGGCCGCCGACCGCATCCGCTTCCTGAAGGAGCTGGAGGCGCTCGGCGCGCAGCCGGTCCTCGCCCCGCTGGACATCGGCGACGAGGAGGCCCTGACCGGATGGCTCGCCGGGTACCGGCGCCGCCAGTCGCCGCCGATCCGCGGCGTGTTCCACCTCGCCGGGCAGGTCCGCGACACCCTCCTGCCGGAGATGGACCGGGCCGCCTTCGACACCGTGTATACCCCGAAGGTCGTCGGCGCGTACCTCCTCCACCGCCACCTGCGCGACGAGCCGCTCGACCACTTCGTGCTGTTCTCGTCGGTCGCGTCGCTGCTGACCACCGCCGGGCAGACCAACTACGCGGCGGGCAACGCCTTCCTCGACGCGCTCGCCCACCACCGCAGGGCCCGCGGGCTGCCCGCGCTCAGCCTCGACTGGGGCCCCTGGGCCACGGGCATGATCGAGGAGTTGGGGCTGGTCGAGCACTACCGGACCCGGCGGGGCATGAGTTCCCTCTCCCCCGAGGCGGGCATGGCCGTCCTGGAGCGCGTCATCGGCCAGGACCGGGCCCAGGTGCTCGTCGCGACGGTCGTGGACTGGCCGGCGTTCCTCGCCTGGTACCCGGCGCCGCCCCCGCTCGTCACCGACCTGGCCGCGGCGGCGGCCGACGCGACCGCGCCCGGGGCCGGGGCCGGCGGTGGCGGCGCCGCCGACACCTTCGAGGCGGTGTTCCGCGCCGCCGCCCCGGCCGCCCGCGAGGAGCTGGTGGCCGACCGGTTCCGGCAGGTCGTCGCCGGGGTGCTGCGGATGCGTCCGGAGCAGGTCGACGCCGGTACGGGGCTGAACGCGCTCGGTCTCGACTCCCTCCTGGCGATGGAGCTGCGCTCGCGCGTCCAGGCCGACCTCGGGGTCACGCTCCCGGTCGTCGCCCTGCTCGGCAGCGCGTCCGTCGGCGAGCTGACCGGCCGGGTCCACGAGGAGCTGACGGAGCTGGCCGCGGCGGACGCGGACGACACCGAGGTCACGGCCGCCGTGGAGCTGTACGACGACGAGCGGCGCCATCCGCTGACCCAGAACCAGAAGGCCCTGTGGTTCCTCAAGCAGCTCAACCCCGAGGGTTTCGCCTACAACATCGGCGGAGCGGTGGAGGTGCGCACGGCGCTCGAACCGGAGCTGGTCTTCGCGGCGTTCCGCGTGCTGGTCGAGCGGCATCCCGCGCTGCGCGCCAACTTCACCACCGACCGGGGCCGTCCGGTGCAGACGGTCACGCCGCCGGAGGATGCCGCGGCCCGCGCGGACGTGGCGCTCTTCGACGTGGCGGAGCTGCCGTGGGAGGACATCCACGCGCTGATCGTCGGAGAGTACCGCCGGCCCTACGACCTGGAGCGCGACCCGCTGGTCCGGCTGCGGCTGTTCCGGCGGGGCCCGGACCGGTGGGTGCTGATGAAGGCCGTCCACCACATCGTCTCGGACGCCGTCTCCACCTTCACCTTCATCGAGGAACTGCTCGCGGTGTACGAGGCGCTGCGCCGGGGCACCGCGCCGCGGCTGCCGCCGGTCGGCGCCCGGTACGTGGACTTCCTGAACCGGCAGAACCAGTTCCTCGCCGGCCGGGACGCCCGGCGGATGCTCGACTACTGGAAGGCCCACCTGCCGGCGGACGTCCCGGCGCTCGCGCTGCCCACGGACGGGCCGCGTCCGGCGGTGCAGACGCACAACGGCGCGTCGGAGTTCTTCGTCCTCGACGCCGACCTCAGCGCCCGCGTCCACGCCCTGGCACGCGAGCACGACGTCACGGTCTTCATGGTGCTCATCAGCGCCTACTACCTGCTGCTGCACCGCTACTCGGGGCAGGAGGACATCATCGTCGGCAGCCCGGTGACGGGCCGCACCGAGGAGGAGTTCGCCCGGGTCTACGGCTACTTCGTCAACCCGCTGCCGCTCCACCTCGACCTGTCGGGCGCGCCGAGCGTCGCCCAGCTCCTCGCCCGGGTCCGGGACGCCGTCCTCGGCGGCCTGGACCACCAGGAGTACCCGTTCGTGCTGCTGGTCGAGGAGCTGGGCCTCCAGCACGATCCGAGCCGGTCGGCCGTCTTCCAGGCGATGTTCATCCTCCTCACCCACAAGGTGGCCACGGAGAAGTACGGCTACCGCCTGGAGTACATCGAACTCCCCGAGGAGGAAGGCCAGTTCGACCTGACGCTGTCGGTGTACGAGGACGAGGCGGACCACCGCTTCCACTGCGTCTTCAAGTACAACACCGACCTGTTCCGCGCCGCGACGATGCGGCGGACGGCCGGGCACTACGTCAATCTGCTCGACGCGCTGACCCGCGCGGCGCCCGCGCGGCCGGCCACCCGGCTGCCGCTGCTCGGCGCGGAGGAGCGGGAGCGGCTCCTCGACGGCTTCAGCGGCGCGGGCCGTCCGGCGGTCGTCCCCGACGTGCCGGTGCACCGGCTGTTCGCCCGGGTCGCCGCCGAGCGGCCGGAGGCCGTCGCCGTGCGCGCCCCCGCCGAGGACGGTGCCGGTGACGGCGAGACGCTGACCTACGGCGAGCTGGACGCCCGCAGCCGGGACCGGGCGGCGCGGCTGCGCGGGCTGGGCGTCGGGGACGGCGCGGTGGTCGCCGTGTGCCTGGACAAGTCGCCCGAGCTGATCGTCACGCTGCTGGCGGTGCTGCGCGCCGGTGGAGCCTACCTGCCGCTGGACCCGCGCGACCCGGACGACCGGCTGGCCGACATGGTCGCGCACACCGGCGTCGCGCTGGCCGTCGTCGGCCCCGGCGCGCGGGAGCGGTTCCCGGCGGCCCGGACGGTCACCCTGGACGGCCTTTCCGCCGGGCCCGCGTCCGACGCGCCGGAACCCGAGGCCGGCCTGGACGGTCCCGCGTACGTCCTGCACACCTCCGGCTCCACGGGCCGTCCCAAGGCGGTGCTGGTCGGGCACCGCAACCTCGCCTCGGCGTACGGGGCGTGGCGTGCGGAGTACCGCCTGGACCGGGACGTCTCCGTGCACCTCCAGGCGGCGCGTCCGTCCTTCGACGTGTTCACCGGCGATCTGGTGCGGGCCCTGTGCTCCGGCGGGACGCTGGTGCTGGCCGGCCGGGAGCTGCTGTTCAACACCGCGCGGCTGTACGCGGTGATGCGGCGGGAGCGCGTCGACTGCGCCGAGTTCGTGCCGTCGGTGGTGCGGGGTCTGCTGGCCCACTGCGAACAGGGCGGCGAGCGGCTGGACTTCATGCGGCTGCTGGTCGTCGGCTCCGACACCTGGAAGGTCGGGGAGTACGAGCGGCTGCGTGCCCTGTGCGCGCCGGACGCCCGGGTGGTCAACTCGTACGGGCTCACGGAGGCCACCGTCGACAGTACGTACTTCGAGGGGCCCACGGACGGTCTGGAGGCGAGCCGGACGGTGCCGATCGGGCGGCCGTTCCCCGGCACCGAGCTGTACATCGTCGATCCGCACGGGGAGCCGGTGCCGCCCGGTGTCACCGGTGAGCTGTGGATCGGCGGCGCGGGTGTCGCCACCGGATACCTCGGGGACCCCGAGCAGACCGCGCGGCGCTTCGTCACCCGCACCCTGGGGGACGGCCCGGGGGCCCGTACCGTCCGCGTCTACCGCACCGGCGACCTCGCCCGCTGGGACGACGAGGGACGGGTGCACCTGCTGGGCCGGGCCGACGCGCAGGTGAAGGTGCGCGGCCGGCGGGTGGAGCTGGGCGAGGTCGAGGCCCGGCTCGCGCGGTGGCCGGAGCTGGACCGGGCGGTCGTCACCGTACGCCCGGACGGGCGCGGCGAGAACGTGCTGTGCGCGTACGGCGTGGCGGCGCCCGGCGCGCGGCCGGACTGGCGGCGGCTGCGCCGGTACCTCGCCGAGCATCTGCCGACGCAGCTGATCCCGACCTCGTTCACCGAACTGTCCGAGCTGGCCCTGACCCCGAGCGGGAAGGTCGACCTGGCGGCGCTGCCCGCGCCCCGGGCCGCCGCCGGCGACACCCCGTACGACCCGCCCGTGACGCTCTACGAGACGCGGATGGCCGAGCACTGGAAGGAGGTGCTGGGGGTGGCGCGGGCCGGTCTCCACGACGACTTCTTCGAGGCGGGCGGCAGCTCGGTGCGGCTGATCGAGCTGATCCACCGGCTCCAGCACGAGTTCGACGTGACCGTGCCGGTCAGCCACCTGTTCAAGGTGACCACGCTGCACGGCATGGCCCGGACGGTGGAGCACATCGTCACCGGGCGGCTGCCGGGCGCGCAGCCCTGGCTGCGGTTCAACCGCGACGCGGGACCGGCCGTCTTCTGCTTCCCGCCGGCCGGCGGCCACGGACTGGTGTACCGCCTGTTCGCGGCGCGGCTGCCGGAGTACCGGCTGGTGGCGTTCAACTACCTGACCGGCGACGACAAGACGGCCCGCTACGCCGATCTGGTCGAGTCCCTCCAGCCGCAGGGGCCGTGCGCGCTGCTCGGCTACTCGCTCGGCGGGAACCTCGCCTTCGAGGTGGCGAAGGAGCTGGAGGCGCGCGGGCGCGAGGTGGCGCACGTCGTCGTGCTCGACTCGTACCGCATCCCCGACCCCTACACCGTCGGCGAGGCGCACCTCGCGGCGTTCGAGCAGGAGCTGCGCGAGCACCTGCTCAAGCACACCGGGTCGCGGGAGCTGGCCCGGGAGACCCTCGAACAGGCCCGGGACTACATCGGCTTCTGCGGGCGCACCCCCAACGTCGGTACGGTGCGCGCCGCCGTCACGGTGGTCTCCGACGCGCACAAGGCCGAGCTGTACGCCGCCGGGGAGCACGGCTCCTGGCACGGCAGCTCCACGGGTCCGACCGGGGTGCTGCGCGGCTCCGGCGCGCACGCCGACATGCTCGACGCGGAGCACGTCGAGCGCAACGCCGCTCTGGTCCGCGAGGTGCTGGCCGGTGTCCGTGACATGAGCCGCGCGGGTGCGGCGACGGGAGGTGAGCCGCGTGGCGCGTGACACCGCCTCCGGCGGACGACGCCGGACGATGATCGTCATCGGCGGCGGGCTGGGCGGCCTGTCCACCGGCGCGTACGCGCAGATGAACGGCTACCGCTCGCGGGTCTTCGAGATGCACGAGCTGCCGGGCGGCTGCTGCACGGCCTGGGACAAGGGCGACTTCACCTTCGACTGGTGCGTCAGCTGGCTGCTCGGCTCGGGTCCCGGTGACGAGATGCACCAGATCTGGCTGGAGCTGGGCGCGTTGCAGGGCAAGCAGATGCGCAACTTCGACGTGTTCAACGTCGTCCGGGGCCGGGACGGCCGGGCGGTGTACTTCTACTCCGACCCGGACCGCCTCGAAGCACATCTGCTCGGCCTCTCCCCCGCCGACGCCAGACCGATCCGGGCGTTCTGCGCGAGCCTGCGGAAGTTCAAGGCGTGCATGGCGGCCTATCCCTTCCTCAAGCCGGTGGGGCTGATGGGGCGGGTGGAGCGGCTGCGGATGCTGGCGTCGTTCGCCCCGTACTTCAACGTCATCCGCAAGTCGATCACGACGCTGATGACGGAGTTCGCCGCGCGGTTCGCCGACCCGCTGCTGCGCGAGGCGTTCAACCACATCCTGTACGAGTACCACCCGGCCTTCCCGGTGCTGCCGTTCTACTTCCAGCTGGCGTCGCACGCCAACGGCACGGCGGGGGTGCCCGAAGGGGGTTCGCTGGGGCTCGCGCGGTCGGTGGAGGAGCGCTACCTGCGGCTCGGCGGCGAGGTCACCTACAACGCCAAGGTCGAGGAGGTCCTCGTCGAGGACGACCGCGCGGTGGGGGTGCGGCTGAGCGACGGGCGGGAGTTCCGGGCCGACATCGTGGTCTCCGCCTGCGACGGCCGCACCACGATGATGGGGCTGCTCAAGGGCCGCTACCTCAACCCGACGTACGAGCGCCTCTACACGCGGGACATCGACGAACCGGGGATGCTCTACCCCGGGTACGTGAGCGTCTTCCTGGGCCTGGACCGCCCGTTCCCGCAGGGCGACCCCTGTACGACGTACCTGCTCGGCGAGGACGAGACGGCCGGGTTCGTGGGGATGGGGCACCCCAGTGTGAACGTGCAGTTCCGCAGCGCCCACTATCCGGAGCTGTCCCCGCCCGGGACGGGTGTCGTCTTCGCCACCTACTTCTCCGACACGGAGGTCTGGCGGGAGCTGGCCGAGGGCCCGGAGCGGCTCAGCCGCACCCACCGGGGCGAGGAGGTGCACACCCTCGCCGTGCGCCGGGGACCCGCCTACTACGCGGCCAAGCGGCAGGTGCAGCGGGCCGTCACGGAGTTCCTGGACCGCCGCTTCCCGGGGCTCGCGGGGGCGGTGGTGGCGCGCGACACCGGCACCCCGCTCACCCAGATCCGCTACACCGCCAACCACAACGGCACCATCGCCGGCTGGCTGCCCTTCGCGGACGCCGCGGAGACGCTGGAGAAGGAGGTGAACAGGCACGGCCCGGTGGTGCCGGGCCTCGCGAACTTCTACCAGTCCGGTGTCTGGGCCACGATCGGCGGCCTGATCCGGGCCGCCGCCGCGGGCCGCCACGTCACCCAGTTCATCTGCCGGGACGACGGCGTGGAGTTCACCGCGGACATCGACCGCACGCAGCCGCCGCCCACCCAGATCGTCATCCCGGTCACAGCCAAGGAGCACGTATGAGGATCGAGAAGTGGGTCGTGCGCGAGCATGTCCCGGGCGTCCCCGACGTCGACCGCGTCTACGCGAAGGTGACCGAGGAGGTGGACGTCCGCCTCGCCGACGACGAGATGCTCTTCGAGACCCTCTACGTGTCGGTCGACCCCTACCTCCAGGGACTCGCCCTCGAAACACCCCTCGGCGAACACATGGTGGCGCACAGCATCCTGCGGGTGGTCTCGGCCGGCCCGCGGGCGGCGTTCGGCGTCGGCGACCTCGTGCAGGGGTACGGCGGCTGGCGCACCCACGTCATCGGCACGGGCGGCGGCTGGCGCTGGGAGCACGGCGAGTTCCCGGTCCCGTTCCCGGCGTTCCGCAGGCTGGACCCGGCGCGCTACGACGACGGGCTGCCGCTGTCGACGGCGCTCGGTGTGATGGGCCCGCCGGGACTGACCGCGTGGGGCACGCTCACCAAGTTCTTCGACGTGCGCCCCGGTGACACCTTCGTCGTCAGCGGCGCCACCGGCTCCGTCGGCTCCCTGGCCGGGCAGCTCGCCAAGCGCGCCGGGGCGCGGGTGGTCGGCACCACCAGCTCACCGCAGAAGGCGGCGCACCTGACCGCGCTGGGCTTCGACGACGTCGTCCACTACCGGCAGGGCGACGACCCGGGCAAGGCCCGCGAGGCGCTGCGGGCGGCGGCACCGGACGGCGTCGACAAGTACTTCGACAACCTGGGCGGCGCCGTCACCGACGCGGTCTTCTCCATGCTGAACGTCAACAGCCAGGTGGCCGTCTGCTGGCAGTGGGCGACGCAGATCGCGGGCGACCACACCGGCCCGCGTCTCCTGCCGTACATCATGTTCCCCCGTACGACGATCCGCGGGATCTTCGCGGAGGAGTGGTACGACGACCGGACCCTCGACGCGCTCCACGAGGACCTCGGCTCCATGGTGCGCCGGGGCGAGATCGTCCACCACGAGACCGTGCGGCACGGCTTCGACGCCATCCCCGAGGCGTACCGCGGCCTGTACACGGACCCGGCCGCGCACCGCGGCAAAGTCCTGGTGCGCCTGTGACCACCCCCTCCCCCTGCACCTTCCGGAAAGGCCGGACATGACGACGACGGCACAGCGCGAACCCCTCGCCTACCCCTTCCGGCAGCCCGACGGACTCGGGCTGCACCCCGTCTACGCCGAGCTGCGCGGCCGTCCCCCGGCCCGGGTGCGGATGCCCTACGGCGAGGACGCCTGGCTGGTCACCCGGTACGCCGACGCCAAGGCGCTGCTGGGCGACCCCCGTTTCAGCATGGCGGCGGGGGCCGGACGGGACGTGCCGCGGGTCAGGCCGGTGGCGGTGAGCGGCGGCGGGCTGCTCTCCACCGACGGACCGGACCACGCCCGGCTGCGGGGCACGGTGGCGAAGGCGTTCACCGCGCGCCGGGTCGAGCGGCTGCGCGAGCGGGTGCGGGAGCTGGCCGAGGACCTGTCGCGGTCCCTGCGGGCGTCGGGCTCCCCGGCGGACCTGGGCGACGGGTTCGCCTTCCCGCTGGCCATCACCGTCATCGGCGAGCTGCTCGGCATCAGCCAGGACAACCACGTACGGGTGAGGGACTGGCTGGAGGTGATGATGTCCCACACCGTGTCGGCCGAGGAGTTCCACAAGTGGAACACCACCTTCGCGGCCTACACGGCCGAGCTGGTGGAGCTGCGCCGCCGGGAGCCCGGGGACGACCTGTTCAGCGCCCTGGTGCG
The DNA here is from genome assembly GCF_034105845.1 of Streptomyces sp. CRN 30. Lineage (NCBI taxonomy): Bacteria > Bacillati > Actinomycetota > Actinomycetes > Kitasatosporales > Streptomycetaceae > Streptomyces > Streptomyces sp. CRN 30. Next base: position 20,905 of record NZ_JAVRHI010000221.1, read on the forward strand.
GGCCCATGACGAGGAGGGGCGCATCACCATGGGCGAGCTGATGTCCCTCGCCCCGGTCCTGATCAGCGCGGGCTTCGTGACGACCTTCAACCAGATCTCCAACTCCTGCTACCTGCTGCTGGTCCGCCCCGAGCGGTACGCGTCGCTGCTCGGCCGGCCCGACGTGCTGCCCCGCGCGGTAGAGGAGCTGCTGCGGTACGTGCCGCTGCCCAACGGCTTCGCCTTCCCCCGGTACGCCACCGAGGACGTCGAGCTGGGCGGGGCCCTGATCCGTACGGGTGAGCCGGTCCTGGTCGACACGGCGGCGGCCAACCGGGACCCGGAGGTGTTCGACGACGCCGACGCGCTCGTCCTCGACCGGCCCGTCAACCAGCACCTCAGCTTCGGGCACGGCCCGCACTACTGCATCGGCGCCCATCTGGCCCGGGTGGAGCTCCAGGTGGCGCTGGAGGTGTTGACGGAGGACATGCCGGGACTGCGGCTGGCCGTTCCGGAGACGGAACTGCGCTGGAAGACGGGGTCGATGGTGAACGGGCTGTACGAACTGCCGGTCACCTGGTGACACCCCGTCCGGTCCCGGCCCGGTGTCACACGGCGCCGGCGAGGACCGTGGCGACCAGCTTGCGCACGGTCTCCTCGGCCGGTGGGCCGGGGTCGCGGTCCGCGAAGAGGAGGTGCCCGCCGCCGACGAGGGAGAGGGTGAGCGAGTCGAGGTCCGCGCCGGCCGCGATCCGGCCCCTGGCGCGCTCGTCGGCGAGGTAGGCGGAGACGGCGGCGGTGACCTCGCCGAGGATCGCGATGCCGCCGCCGGGACGCGCCTGCCGCAGCCGCGCGCGGAGTCCGTCGCGGAAGGTGACGAGCGGGATGATCGCCACCGGTACCGGTGCGAACAGGGTGGTCAGCGCCTCGGTGAGGTTGCCGGCCACGGTGCCGGTGCCGGCGGCCTCGCGCAGGGTACGCGCCCGCGCCTGAAGCTGTGCGGCCCGGTCGAGCACCAGCTCGGTGAGGAAGGCGTCGAAGTCGGCGAAGTGCCGGTGCAGGACGCCCTTGGCGCAGCCCGCCTCGTCGGTGACGGCCCGGCTGGTCAGCCCGTCGGCACCGGCGCGCAGCAGTACGCGTTCGGCGGCGTCGAACAGCTGCTGGCGCGCGTCGCGCAGGTGAACGCCGGTGGGCACGGGTGGGTCCTCTCGTAGGCCGGTGCACCGGTGGGCGGTGCGTCGGTGCGCTGGTGGCCGTTGCGCCGGTCGGCAGGTGCGCCGGTCGACAGGTGGGCGCACGCCCATTAAGGTGAACGCATGCCCACTTTACCGCGAGAACAGCCCGAGCCGGGGCGTCCGTACCGGACCCGGCGGCCCCGCACGAGGCCCGGCGGACCGCCGAGTCGTTCGGCACGGACGCGCGGCGCTACGACGAGGCCCGGCCGGGCTACCCCGACGAGCTGGTGGCGCGGATCGTCGCCGGGAGCGGCGGAGCCGGTACACCGCCCGGCGCGCTCGACGTGCTCGACGTCGGGTGCGGCACGGGGATCGCGGCGCGCCGGTTCCGGGACGCCGGGTGTTCCGTGCTCGGCGTCGAACCGGACGCGCGGATGGCCGACTTCGCGCGCTCCCGCGGCCTGCGGGTCGAGGTGGCGACGTTCGAGGAGTGGGACCCGGCCGGGCGGACCTTCGACACGGTGACCGCCGCCCAGTCGTGGCACTGGGTGGACCCGGCCGTCGGCGCGGTGAAGGCGGCCCGGGTGCTGCGGCCGGGCGGGCGCCTGGCGATCTTCGGGCACGTGTACGAGCCGCCGGCCGAGGTGGCCGAGCCGTTCGCGGCCGCCCACCGCCGGGTGGCGCCCGACTCCCCGTTCAGCGGCCGGCCGGCGCGACGCCCGCCGGAGCTGTACCGGGCGGGGTACGCGAAGATCGCCGACACGGTCCGCGGGACCGGCCGGTTCGCCGAGCCGGAGCAGTGGCGGTTCGACTGGGAACGGGCGTACACGCGCGACCAGTGGCTGGACCTGCTCCCCACGACCGGCGCACTCACCCGGCTGCGCTGACCAACTGGGGGAGATCCTGGGCGCGGTGGGCGACGCGATCGACGCCCTCGGCGGCGGTTTCACGATGCGGTACACCACGCTGGCGACGACGGCCGTCCGCGCCCCCGGCGCGGCGGAGGAGGCGTAGCCGGGACGCTCACCACTTCGAAGGCGTCGGTGTCCGCCCTGGCGTCACAGGCGCGGGCTGCTCGGCCAAGTCCGGCCGGGGCGGCGCGGGCGCGGGGTCCGCGCTACGGGATCTGTGCGGCGAACGCCGCGTACGCGCGGTCGTCGAAGAGGACGAACCTGGCCTCCTCGACGGCCGCGCCGGCGTCCCGGACCGCCCGGACGGCGATCCGCGCCGCGTCCTCCAGCGGCCAGCGGTAGACACCGGTGGAGACGGCCGGGAAGGCCACCGTCCGCGCGCCCAGTCCGTCGGCCACGCGGAGGGACTCGCGGTAGCAGGAGGCCAGCGGGGACGGGTCGCTGCCGGGGCCCTGGTACACGGGGCCCACCGTGTGGATGACCCAGCGCGCGTCCAGCTCACCGGCGGTGGTGGCGACCGCCTGTCCCGTCGGCAGGCCCTTGCCGTACCGGGAGGCGCGCAGAGCCCGGCACTCCGCGAGGACGCGGGGGCCGCCGCGGCGGTGGATCGCGCCGTCCACTCCCCCTCCGCCGAGGAGGGAGGAGTTGGCCGCGTTGACGATCGCGTCGGCCGTCTGCCGGGTGATGTCGCCCCGGACCAGGGTGATCTCGGTGCTCATGGCTGCCGCAGCCGCCGCCAGACGGCCTTCGCCGCGTTGTGCCCCGACATGCCGTGCACCCCGGGCCCTGGCGGGGTGGCCGACGAGCAGATGAAGACCGCCGGGTGCGGGGTGGCGTAGGGGAAGAGCGACAGCTTGGGGCGGAGCATCACCTGGAGGCCGGTGACCGCGCCGGAGGCGATGTCACCGCCGACGTAGTTGGCGTTGCGCGCGGCCAGTTCGGGCGGGCCGGCGGTGGCGCGGGCGAGGACGCGGTCACGGAAACCGGGGGCGTACCGCTCCAGTTGGCGTTCGATCGCGTCGGTGAGGTCGCCGGTCCAGCCGTGCGGGACGTGACCGTACGCCCAGAAGACCTGCTTGCCCTCGGGGGCGCGGGTGGGGTCGACGACGCTCGGCTGCACGGTGATCACGAACGGCCGCTCGGGGGCGCGGCCCGCGCGGGACGCGTCGTGCAGCGCCCTGCCGATCTCCGCGGTGTCCGCGCCGATCTGCACGGTGCCGGCGACGCGGGCCTCGGGCGCGGTCCACGGGACGGGGCCGTCCAGCGCGTAGTCGACCTTGAAGACGCCGGGGCCGTACCGGTAGGTGTCGTAGGCCCGGCCGAAGCCGGCGATGCGGGCCAGCGCCGTGGGCGAGGTGTCGAAGACGTAGGCGCGCGCGGGCGGCAGGTCGTCCAGCCGCTTGACCTCGTAGTCGGTGTGGACCGCGCCGCCGAGGTCGGTCAGGTACGCGGTGAGCGCGTCGGAGAGGGACTGGGAGCCGCCGCGGGCGACGGGCCAGCCGCGGGCATGGGCGGCGAGCAGGAAGACCAGCCCGACGGCGGAGGTGGCGAAGCCGCCGAGCGGGGCCATGACGTGGGCGACGAGACCGGCCAGCAGGGTCCTGGCCCGCTCGTCGCGGAAGCGGCGCATCAGCCAGGTGGACGGGGGCAGGCCCGTGAGGCCGAAGCGGGCCAGGGTGACCGGGTCGCGGGGCAGCGCGGTGAGCGGCAGGGACATGAAGTCGCGGACGAGGGTGTCCCAGCGCGGCAGGAACGGCTCGACCAGCCTGCGGTAGGTACCCGCGTCGCGCGGGCCGAACGAGGCCGCGGTCTCGCCCACCGACCGGGCCAGCACGGCGGCCGTGCCGTCCCGGAACGGGTGGGCCATGGGCAGCTCGGCGTGGAGCCACTCAAGGCCGTAGCGGTCCAGGGGGAGGGCGCGGAACGCCGGTGAGTTGACGGCGAGGGGGTGGGCCGCGGAGCACGGGTCGTGCCGGAAGCCGGGGAGGGTCAGCTCCTCGGTGCGGGCCCCGCCGCCCACGGTGTCCCGGGCCTCGAAGACGGCCACGGAGAAGCCGCGGCGGGCCAGCTCCACGGCGGCGGTCAGTCCGTTCGGCCCCGCACCCACCACGACCGCATCGAGCATCGACGGCACCTTCGGACCCCTTCGTCAGCCGATGGCCACTTCGGACCAGGATATGCCCGTGCGCCGCCGCGCCCCCGCCCCGGGCACCACCCGGGCCGGACGACGTCACCCTCCGCCCTCGATCACCCGGCCCCCGACCCCCGATCGTCCGAGCGGCACGAGCGTCCGAGCGGCACGAGCGTCCGCGCGGCACGAGCGTCCGCGCGGCGGTCTGTCAGGCGGCATCCCCCGCCAGCAACGCCCTGATCCTGCGGGCGGTGGCCGCGTCGCGGGCCGTCGTGAACGGGAGGGCGTTGCCGCCGGCGAGGCGGAAGGGCTCGCCGGTGAGGGTGAGGTTCGCGCCGCCGGCCTCCTCGACGAGGAGCAGGCCCGCGGCGTGGTCCCAGGCCGCTTCCCAGGAGAACGCCGTGCTGTCCACCTCGCCGCGCGCCACGGCCAGGTACTCCAGGCCGGCCGAACCGCAGGGCCGGGGCGCGACACCCGGGACCTCCAGGGCACGCAGCGCGTGCTTCTGCTCGTCCGTGGTGTAGTCCGGGTGGGAGGTGGCGACGCTCAGGTCCCGGCCGGGCTCCGGCGGGCCCGCGAAGAACCGCTCGCCGTCCAGGAACGCCCCCCGCCCGCGTATCGCCGTGGCGGACAGGTCGAGGGCGGGCGCGTACGTCCAAGAGGCGAGCGTCACACCGCGGTGGGCGAGCGCGACCAGGGTGCAGAAGCCGGTCTCGCCGCGGACGAACTGGCGGGTGCCGTCGACGGGGTCGACGATCCACACCGGCGCGTCGCCGCGCAGTGCCTCGTAGGACGCGGGGTCGGCGTGCACCGCCTCCTCGCCGACGACGACCGAACCGGGCAGCAGGGCGGCCAGCGCCTCGGTGAGGAAGCGCTCGGCCTCGCGGTCGGCGTCGGTGACCAGGTCGTGCGGCCCGCTCTTCTGGTCGATCTCGTGGGCCGCGAGCCGGCGCCACCGCGGCGTGATCTCCTGCGCGGCCGCCTTGCGGACGGCCTCTTCCACGTCACCGGCGTGCTGTACCAGAAACTCGTCGATGGTTTCGTCGTTCTTCTCGATCATGTCTCCATGGAAACACGCCCCACTGACAATCCCCGCCCGTCAGGTGAAGGGGGGCGGGAATCGAGGTGAACACCGGCTGCGGGGCCGACGGGGCCGGCGGGCCCCTCACGCGGCCCCCGGCGGCTCAGGGTGCGGCCGCCGTCGTTGGCCGGCCCCCGCGACGGCGTCGGCGAACGCGGAGTCGAGCAGGGACGGGGGCTCCGGTGGCCCGTCGAGGGCCGCGCGGGCGGGTTTCACTGATGCCTCCCTGATTCTGTGAAGCCTCTGGTGTTCATTCCTCCTTTGTGCTCCTCTAGGGAGACCGAGATACAGAGATGCTCTGCATGTTTCATCGTATCAAGGAACCGTATCGAGGAGTTCACGGTCATGGACGGACTCAGCAGGCGCAAGATGTTGACCACCTCAGGCGCGCTGGGTGCCTTCGGCGCCCTGAGCGCGGCGTCGCCGGCCGGTGCCCGGTCCCTGTGGAGCTGGGCGCCGAGCGGCTCGGTGGCGGGCCGGGGCGCGGGGGCGGACCCGGAGTGGGTGTGGGACGAGGAGGTCGACCGGCTGGTCGCCGCCGTCATCGACCGCGGCGACGTGGTGCGCGTCAACGAGGGACTGCGCGCCTGGACCCGCAACGACCAGCCCGTACCGGCCGGGCTCCCGGCGGACGTCAGGGAGTACATGGAGCAGGCCCGCACGCTGCCGGCCTGGGCTGACCGGGGGAAGCTGGAGACCGCGGCGCGGTTCAACGAGACGCGGGGGCTCTACCTCAACCTGCTCAACGGGGTCGGCGGCGGCATGCTGAGCACCGCCATCCCCCGGGAGGCGCGCTCGGTGTACTGGTCCAAGGGCGGCGCCGACATGGAGGACCGCGTCGCCAAGACCAGCCTGCTCGGTTTCGCCGTCGGTGACCTCAACGCCTACCGGGCCGACGGCGACGTCGTCGTGCAGGCCGTCAAGACCCGGCTGGTGCACGCGGCCGTACGCCACCTGCTGCCCGAGTCGCCGCAGTGGTCGCGGACCAGCGGCGGCCAGACGGTGCCGATCAGCCAGGCCGACCTGCTGGTGACCTGGCACAGCCTGCCCACCTACACGATGCGCAAGCTGCTGGAGTGGAAGGTCCCGGTCACGGCCGAGGACTCGGCGGCCTATCTGCACCTGTGGCAGGTGACCGCGCATCTGCTCGGCATCCGCGACGAGTACATACCCGCCACCTGGGAGACGGCCGAGTCCCAGTACGGGCAGGTGCTGGAGCCGATCCTGGCCCCCACCCCCGAGGGCGTCGAACTGACCGACATCCTCCTGGGCCAGCTCGCCGAGCAGACCAGCCCCGGCGGCGTCGACCGGCCGCTGGTCAACGCGCTCGCCCGCTATCTGGTCGGGGACCGGGTGGCCGACTGGGACGGCATCCCGCGCGAGCCGTTCTGGGAGAAGGCGATCGCGACCGCCTGGCCGAAGCTGGTGGCGTTCCGGGAGAAGCTCATCCCGCTGCCGCTGGTCCCGCCGCTGGCCTGGACGATCGACGAGGCGGCGCGCCAGTACATCCTCTTCTACCTCACCAAGGGCCGGGGCGCGCACATCGAGATCCCCGACACCAACCGTCCCACCTGACCCGCACCGACGGCCGAACACCTGGAGGAGCAGACCCCATGGACGGACTCAGCAGGCGCAGAATGCTCATCACGGGCGGGACGCTGGGCGCCCTCGGCGCGATGGGCGCGGCCACCCCGGCGTACGCCCGGCCCCCGTGGAGCTGGGCGCCGAGCGGCTCGGTGGCGGGCGAGGGAGCGGGGCTCGACCCCGAGTGGGTGTGGGACGAGGAGGCCGACCCGGTGCTCGCCGCCGTGATCGACCGGGGCGAGGTCCCGAAGGTCAACGAGCTGCTGCGGCAGTGGACGCGCAACGACCAGCCGTTACCGGCCGGACTCCCCGCCGACCTGCGGGACTTCATGGAGAGCGCGCGCCGGATGCCGTCCTGGACGGACCCCGGCAGACTCCAGGCAGCCGTCGGCTTCACCAAGAGGAAGGGCATCTACACCGGCGCCCTGTACGGACTGGGCAGCGGCCTGATGAGCACCGCCATTCCCCGGGAGGCGCGCGCGGTCTACTACTCCAAGGGCGGCGCGGACATGAAGGACCGCATCGCCAAGACCGCCAAACTCGGCTACGACGTCGGCGACCTGGACGCCTACCAGCCGTCCGGCACGATGGTCGTGACCTGCGTGAAGACCCGGCTGGTGCACGCGGCCGTACGGCATCTGCTGCCGCAGTCACCGGGCTGGTCGAGGACCAGCGGCGGCCAGACGATCCCGATCAGTCAGGCCGACCTGATGGTGACCTGGCACAGCCTCCCTACGTTTGTCATGCGCAAGCTAAAGGACTGGCGGGTGCCGATCAGCACCGCCGAGTCGGACGGCTTCCTGCACGTGTGGCAGGTGACCGCGCACATGCTCGGCATCCGCGACGAGTACATCCCGGCCTCCTGGACCGAGGCGGAGGCGCAGTCCCGGCAGGTCCTCGACCCGATCCTGGCCGCGACGCCCGAGGGGCAGAACCTGACCGACGTCCTCCTCGACATCGTCGCGGAGCTGGACGCCGGCCTCACCCGCCCGCTGATCAACGCCTTCTCCCGGTACACGCTCGGCGACCGGGTCGGTGACCTCGTCGGACTGGACGAGGAGCCGTTCTGGCAGCCGCTGATCAGCGGCGCCTGGCCGCTCCTGGTGGCCTTCCGCGAGGGCCTGATCCCGCTGCCGCTGATCCCCGCGGCGGCCTGGACCGTGGAGGAGGCGATCCGCAAGTTCGTGCTGCTCTTCCTCTCCGAGGGCAGGGGCGTCCAGCTGGAGATCCCCGACGCGAACCGGCCTTCCTGACCCCCGCCCCTTCCCCGAGCGGTGCGGGGCCCGCACCCCCGGCGGGCCCCGCACCCCTACCGAACGGAGCCGCCGATGACCCCCCTCGGCAGACGCCGCTTCCTCGGCTACGTCCTCGCCGCGCCGACCCTGGTCACCGCGGCGCGGCTCACCCGCGCGCCCGGGGCCTACGCCGACCTGCCCTCCCCCGAGATCACGGAACTGGTCGACCTGAACGACGTGATGACGGCGGCGGCCCTGCCGACCTCCGGCCTGATCACCGTCGGCGTCGGGACGGACGGCACCGTCTCCTTCGCGCTGCCGCGCACCGAGGTCGGCCAGGGCATCACCACCTCGACGGCGATGCTGATCGCCGAGGAGCTGGACGTGCCGGTGGAGCGGGTGCGGGTCACCCTCGCCGACGCGCGCCCGGAGCTGCTCTTCAACCAGCTCACCGGCGGATCGAACACCACCTTCGCCACGTACACGCCGGTCCGGGTCGCCGCCGCCGTCGCCCGGGGCCGGCTGCTCGGTGCCGCGGCGGCCGAACTCGGCACGGACAGCGCCGCGCTGCGGATCGAGGCGGGCACCGTCGTCGGTCCGGACGGTGCCGCGGTCGGCTTCGGGGCGCTCGCCGCGAGCGCCGCGAGTGCGCGGACCGAGGCCGTGCCGGTCGGCCTCAAGCCGCGGGAGCGGTTCACCGTCATCGGCCGGCCGCACGGACGCGTGGACGCCCTCGCCGCCGTCACCGGCCGCAAGACGTTCACCATGGACCTCGACGTGCCGGACGCCAAGCCGACCATGGTGTGCCGGGCCCCCACCCTCAACGGCACCGTCGCTTCGGTGGACAACCGGGCCGAGGTGCGCGCCCTGCCCGGTGTCACCGACGTCGTCGTCATCTCCACCGGGGTGGCGGTGCGCGCCGACACCTTCGGGCAGTGCGTCGACGCGGTACGGGCGCTGCGGGTCACCTGGCGGCCGGGCAGCGCGGAGGGCGCCTCCGACACGACCGTGCGGAAGGGCCTGAAGGCGGCCGAACTCCCGCTCGGCCCGCCGCCGTTGACGCCCAGCGTGGAGGGCGATTTCACCTTCCACTTCCGGGGCAACAGCGCGCTGGAACCCAACTGCGCGATCGCCGACGTACGGCCCGGCCGGGCGGAGGTCTGGTCGAGTCTCAAGGCGCCGATCGTCGCGAAGGAGGCGATCGCCGCGAAGCTCGGACTGCCGCTGTCCGCGGTCACCGTCCATGTCACCGAGGGCGGCGGGTCGTTCGGGCGGAAGCTGTTCTTCGACGCCGCGCTGGAGGCCGTGGAGGTCTCCCGGGCGATCGGCCGGCCGGTCAAGCTCATGTGGCACCGCGCCGACGACACGCGGCAGGGCCGCACCCACCCCATGGCGGTCTCCCGGGTGCGGATCGCCTACCTCGGCGACACCGTGCTCAGCTACCGGCAGCGGCACACGAGCGTCGCCACCGACCTCGGTCACGGCCTCGGTGAACTCCTCACCGCGATGGCCGCGCGGCTGCCGGTGGGCGACCTCGGCTTCTCCGGGACGTTCTTCCAGCTCTCCCAGTCCATGCCCTACGACTTCGGCGTCAACAGCCGGCTGCTGAGCGAGACCGACAAACGCTTCAACACCGGCAGCATGCGGGGCGTCTACTCCCCCGACGTCACCTGCGCCCGCGAACTCGTCGTCGACAGGCTCGCCGGGAAGATGGGCAAGGACCCCTTCGAGCTGCGCCGCGACTTCCTCCGGGACGACCGGGCGCGGGCGGTGCTGGAGAAGGCCGCCGAGGTGGGGCGGTGGGGCCGCGAGATGCCCGAGGGGACGGCACAGGGCATCGCCTTCCACTCCGAGTACCACTCGGTCAGCGCGGTGCTGGTGGAGATCGACTGCCGTCCCGAGACGGTGAACCGCGTGGTGCGCGACGCGGTGACCGGCCCCCGGGTCACCAAGGCCGTGGTCGCCGTGGACGTGGGCCTCACCGTCAACCCGCGCGGTCTGGAGGCCCAGATGACCGGCTGCGTCATGGACGGCATCGCCCTCGCGCTCACCTCAAGTCTGCACCTGCGCGACGGGTACTTCCTGGAGGCCAGCTGGGACAACTACTTCTACACCCGGCAGTGGAACACCCCGCCGGAGCTGGAGGTCGTCGTCATGCCGGACACCACCGGGCGGCCGGGCGGCGCGGGAGAGCTGGGGGTCGCCGCGTCGATGGCGGCGGTGGCCTGCGCGTACGGCCGGGCCACGGGGACCGTGCCGACCACCTTCCCCGTCAACCACGGCACGCTCTCCTTCGAGCCGAAACCGACCGTGCCGCCCGTGCCGCCCTCCCCCACCGACGGCCTCGACCACGTCCGCTGACACCCCCTCACAAGACGACACCCCCGCAAGGAGAGCCCGTGCCCGAGCACACGTTCCGCCTCAACGGCGAACAGGTCACCGTCGACGTCCCCGGCGACCTGCGCCTGCTGTGGGTGCTGCGCGACATCCTCGGGGTGACCGGACCGAAGTACGGCTGCGGCATCAACGTCTGCAAGGCGTGCACCAGCCACCTCAACGGCCGGGCCGTCAACCCCTGCGCGGTCCCCGTGGGCCGGCTCGCGCCGACCGACGAGGTCACCACCATCGAGGGACTGCCCGCGACGGTGGACGCGGAGCTGCACCCGATGCAGGAGGCGTGGATCGACGCGGACGTCGCCCAGTGCGGCTACTGCCAGCCGGGCCAGATCATGGCCGCCGTCGCCCTGGTCCGCCGGGTCCGCGAGGAGGGCCGCGACCTCACCGAAGCCGACCTGGACGGCATCCGCAACATCTGCCGCTGCGGTACGTACGTCCGCGTCCGCGAGGCGATCAGGGCCGGCGCCGCGCGGATGTGACACCTGGGAACACCCGTCGCGTCCCCGATGTTGCAGGATGTGCGGAAAAGGGAAGGCGGAACCGGTGCACGGTGAGTACAAGGTCCCCGGCGGCAAGCTGGTCGTCGTGGACGTCGAGGTCGAGGACGGTGTGCTGCGGCACGTACGCGTGGCGGGTGACTTCTTCCTCGAACCCGACGAGGCGCTCGACGCGGTGAACGGCGCCCTGGAGGGCGCCCCCGCGGACACCGACGCGGCGGGCCTGGCCGCCCGGATCGAGGCGGCGCTCCCCGCGGGCACCGTCATGTACGGGCTGACCGCCGAGGGTGTCGCGATCGCCGTGCGCCGTGCCCTCGCGCACGCCACCGACTGGACCGACTACGACTGGCAGCTCGTCCACGAGGGACCGCAGCCGCCCGCCCTGCACATGGCCCTGGACGAGGTGCTGACCGCCGAGGTGGCCGCCGGACACCGCCCGCCGACGCTGCGGGTGTGGGAGTGGGCCTCCCCCTCGGTGATCATCGGCAGCTTCCAGTCGCTGCGCAACGAGGTCGACGCGGACGCCGCCGACCGCCACGGCATCGACGTCGTCCGGCGGATCTCCGGTGGCGGGGCCATGTTCGTGGAACCGGGCAACACCATCACGTACTCCCTCTCCGTGCCCGAGGCGCTGGTGCAGGGCCTGTCCTTCCAGGACAGCTACGCCTACCTCGACGACTGGGTGCTCGGCGCCCTCGGCGACATGGGCATCAATGCCTGGTACCAGCCGCTCAACGACATCGCCACCGACCAGGGCAAGATCGCGGGCGCCGCGCAGAAGCGGATGGTCGGCCCCGGCGGCGGCCCCGGCGCCGTGCTGCACCACGTGACCATGTCCTACGACATCGACGCCGACAAGATGCTGGAAGTGCTGCGCATCGGCCGGGAGAAGATGTCCGACAAGGGCACCAGGAGCGCCAAGAAGCGCGTCGACCCGCTGCGCCGCCAGACCGGACTCCCGCGCGAGGCGGTCATCGACCGCATGATCGACTCCTTCCGCGGCCGCTACGGCCTCACCCACGGCAAGGTCACCGACGAGGAACTGCGCCGCGCCACGGAACTGGCGGAGACGAAGTTCCGCTCCCCGCAGTGGACGGCGCGGGTGCCCTGAAGCACCCGCGCGGAAGGGGCGCTCCGGTGCGTCTGCGTCACCGTCCGGCCACGCACCGAGCACGCCCCGGGCCGCCCCTTCCGCCCCACAGGGAGTCGTGTGAGACTGGCGTCCCCTCCGCTGTGCGGACCTCCTCCGCACCGAGTCCCCCACGAGAAGTGCGCCGTGCGTTCACTGCCCTTGCCGCTCGCCCTCACCGCGCGCCTGGCCCCGGTCGCCGTGCTCGCCACGGCGGGCTGGGCCCTGTCGGCCCCGGACACCACCGCACCGGCCGACGAGCCCCGGGCCGCGGCGTCCGGTCCGGCCGAGCCGTCCGCGTCCGCGCCCGCCACCCAGGCCGCGACGAGGACGTACACCGCCGCCCCGGACCCCTGCGCGAGCCTGGCGAAGAAGACGATCGGTTCCCTGGTGCCCGGCGCGAAGACCGCCGGGAAGGAGATCGCGTCCACCGACTCCGAGGTGCGCCGCACCTGCTCCTGGAACGCGCTCAAGGGGTACGACTACCGATGGCTCGACGTCTCCTTCGAGGTGACGGAGTCGGACGAGGCGGCGTCGAAGACGTACGAGGAGCGGGTCGCCGACAAGAGCGGGGGCGGCGCCGTCGACGGCGTCGGTGACGCGGGCTACTCGGTGGTGAACCTCACCACCGAGGACAAGCAGCAGACCCGCGAGGGCACCGTGGTGATCCGCGCCGCCAACGCCCTGGTGGTCATCACCTACAACGGCAGCGACTTTGAGTCCAAGAAGGCGCCCTCCACGGACGTCGTCAACAAGGGTGCCATCAAGGCGGCCAAGGAGGCGGTGGCCGCCCTGACGGACGGTCAGGCGTGAGTGGAGACGGGTGAATCGCGGCGTCCGGGCAGCGTCAGGGCCAGGTACAGCAGCATCGACGTACCGAGTCCGACCGCCCAGCCGTAGTCGGCCAGCGGCTCCAGGAACGGGACGGGGCGGCCGTCCACGAGCGGATGGAAGTCCGCGCCGCCGACCGCCAGGACACCGCCGGTGAGGAAGGCGAGCACGGCCCGCCAGTTCCAGCCGGCGCGATACCAGTAGCGGCCGCCCGCCCGGTAGAGGTCGACGAGGTCGAGGCGGGTGCGCCGCACGATCCAGTAGTCCGCGACGAGGATGCCGGCGACCGTGCCGAGCAGCCCGCCGACCAGGCCGAGCCAGGTGAAGATGTAGCCCTGCGGATCGGCGTACAGCTTCCAGGGGGCGATCAGTACGGCGAGGACGCAGGTGATGAGGGCGCCCGCGCGGAAGCCCACCTTGCGCGGGGCGACGTTGGAGAAGTCGAAGGCCGGGGAGACCAGGTTGGCCGCGATGTTCACGGAGAGGGTCGCGACCAACACGGTGACCAGGGCGAAGAGCAGCCCGACCGGGCTGTCCGTCTTCGCCGCGAGCTGTACCGGGTCCCAGATCGGCTCGCCGTACACCGCCTGGGACCCGGAGGTGACCAGCACGGAGAGGAAGGCGAAGAGCGTCATGGTCGTGGGCAGGCCCAGCGCCTGACCCCGGGTCTGCGCCTTCTGGCTCTTCCCGTAGCGGGTGAAGTCGGGGATGTTCAGGGCGAGCGTGGACCAGAAGCCGATCATGCCCATCAGGGAGGGCCAGAACAGCGCCCAGAAGTCCGCTCCCCAGCCCAGCTCCGACGGCTGGCCGAAGAGCGGGCCGAGGCCGCCCGCCCGGTCGGTCATCCACCACAGCATCACGAACGCGCCGACGAGGACGAAGGGCGCCGCCCAGTTCTCGAACCGGCGGACGGTCTCCATGCCGCGCAGGATGATCGCGACCTGGAGGGCCCAGAAGAGCGCGAAGGAGAGCCACATGGTCCAGGGGTGGCCGCCGAACTCCGCGGTGGAGGTCCAGCCGTTGCCGATCAGTTTCCCGGCGAGGAAGTAGATGGCCTCGCCGCCGATCCAGGTCTGGATGCCGAACCAGCCGCACGCCACCAGCGCCCGCACGACGGCGGGCAGGTTGGCGCCGCGGATGCCGAACGAGGCACGCGCGAACACCGGGAACGGGATGCCGTACTTCGGTCCGGCGTGCCCGGTCAGCAGCATCGGGACGAGGACGATCAGGTTGGCGAGGGCGATGGTGAACACCGCCTGCTTCCAGTCCATGCCGACGGCGATGAGACCGGAGGCGAGGGTCCAGGAGGCGGTGTTGTGGGCCATGCCGACCCACAGGGCGGAGAAGTTGTACGTGGTCCAGGTGCGCCGGGCGACGGGGACCGGCAGCAGGTCGTCGTTGGCGTACGGGCCGGTCGGCGGCGGCGTGCCGGGGGCGAGTTCCACCCGCCCGTCGGGGCGGCCGGCGGACGTGGCGGAGGACGGCGGTATGTCCGCGGGAGCGGTGTCGGTCATGGGCAGGCCAATCGTGCGGCGGGACGGGAATGGCCGTGCGGGGCGGGTGCGGGGGGGGCGGGGCGGGTCAGTCGGTGACGGCGGGGATGACCCGGCTCCCGTAGGTGTCGACGACGGCCTCACGGGCGTCGTGCATGGCGTAGACGGCGAACTGGTCGACGCCCAGCGCGCGCAGGGCATTCAACTTCTCGACATGGGCCTCCACGGGTCCGATCAGGCAGAACCGGTCGACGATCTCGTCCGGCACGAACGCCGTGTCCGGGTTCCCGCTGCGGCCGTGGTGGGCGTAGTCGTAGCCCTCGCGGGCCTTGACGTAGGCGGTGAGTTCGGCGGGGACGGCGGACGAGTGCTCGCCGTACTTGGCGACCAGGTCGGCGACGTGGTTGCCGACCATCCCGCCGAACCAGCGGCACTGCTCCCGGGCGTGGGCGAGCGCCTCGGGCGAGTCGTCGTCGGTGACGTAGGCGGGCGCGGCGACGCAGACGCTCACCTCGGCCGGGTCACGGCCGGCCGCCGCCGCCGCGTCCTTGACGGCCTTGACCATGTGCCGGGTGAGGTAGAGGTCGGCGAGCTGGAGGATGAACCCGTCGGCCTCCTCACCGGCCATCTTCAGCGCCTTCGGCCCGTACGCCGCCATCCATACGGGGAGTTCGGCGCCGGAGGTGATCCACGGGAACCGTACGACGGTGCCGCCGCCGAGGTCGGCCTCCCGTCCGCTGCCCAGGGCGCGGATGACTCTCATCGCCTCGCGGAGACGGGCCAGCGTGTTCGGGGGGCGGCCGGCGACGCGCATCGCGGAGTCGCCCCGGCCGATGCCGCAGACGGTGCGGTTGCCGTACATGTCGTTGAGGGTGGCGAAGGTGGAGGCGGTCACCTCCCAGGTGCGGGTGGACGGGTTGGTGACCATCGGGCCGACCTTCAGCCCGGTGGTGCGGGCGAGGATCTGGCTGTAGATGACGAACGGTTCCTGCCACAGCACGGCCGAGTCGAAGGTCCAGCCGTAGCGGAAGCCGTTCCGCTCGGCCCGCCGCATCAGGTCGACGACCCGGGAGGCCGGCGGGTCGGTCTGCAGGACGAGTCCGAAGTCCATGGGCGCTGCTCCCGGTCTCAGGTCAGGTACTGGATCTCAGGTCAGGTACTGGCAGGTGGAGCGTGGGGTGTAGACGCCGTGGCCGGGGCGTCCGGTGTACTGCCGGTCGGTGATGACGGGTTCGCCGCGCGAGAGGACGGTCTCGACGCGTCCGGTGACCCGCCTGCCCTCGTACGCCGAGTAGTCGACGTTCATGTGGTGGGTGTCGGCGGACATGACCTGCTCGGCGTGCGGGTCGTAGATGACTATGTCGGCGTCCGCGCCGGGCGCGATGGTGCCCTTCTTGGGGTAGAGGCCGAACATGCGGGCCGGGGCGGCGCAGGCGATCTCGATCCAGCGTCGGCGGCCGATGTGCCCGTCGACGACGGCCTGGTGGAGCAGGTCCATGCGGTTCTCGACGCCGGGCAGCCCGTTGGGGATCTTCGAGAAGTCGCCGCGGCCCAGCTCCTTCTGCCCGGTGAAGCAGAAGGGGCAGTGGTCGGTGGAGACCACCTGGAGGTCGTCGGTGCGCAGGCCCCGCCACAGGGCCGCCTGGTGCTCCTTCGGCCTGAGCGGAGTGCTGCACACGTACTTGGCGCCCTCGAAGCCGGGCTCGGCGAGGTCGTCGGTGGACAGGAACAGGTACTGCGGACAGGTCTCGCCGAAGACCGGCAGTCCCTCGTCGCGGGCGCGGGCCAGTTCGGCGACCGCCTCGGTGGCCGAGACGTGCACGACGTAGAGCGGGGCCCCCGCCACCTGCGCGAGCCGGATGGCGCGGTGGGTGGCCTCGGCTTCGAGGAGGGCCTTGCGGACCTCGCCGTGGTAGCGGGGGGCGGTCTCGCCGCGGGCCAGGGCCTGCTCCACCAGGACGTCGATGGCGATGCCGTTCTCGGCGTGCATCATGATCAGTCCGCCGTTGTCGGCGGAGCGCTGCATGGCGCGCAGGATCTGGCCGTCGTCGGAGTAGAAGACGCCGGGGTAGGCCATGAACTGCTTGAAGGAGGTGACTCCCTCGCCGATCAGCAGGTCCATCTCCTTGAGCGTCTCCTCGTGCACGTCGGAGACGATCATGTGGAAGCCGTAGTCGATCGCGCAGTTGCCCTCGGCCTTGGCGTGCCAGGTGTCGAGTCCCTCGCGGAGCGCGGCTCCCTTGGACTGGACGGCGAAGTCGACGACGGTGGTGGTGCCGCCCCAGGCGGCGGCGCGGGTGCCGGTCTCGAAGGTGTCGGAGGCGAAGGTGCCGCCGAAGGGCAGCTCCATGTGGGTGTGGGCGTCGACGCCGCCCGGGACGACGTACTTGCCGCTCGCGTCGATGACGTGCCCGTCGGTGAAGGACTCGGCGGCCGGGGTGCCGGTGGCGGCGAGGGCGGCGACGCGGCCGTCCTCGATCAGGACGTCGGCGTGGAGTTCGTCGGAGGCGGTGATGACGAGACCGCCGCGGATCACGGTACGGCTGCTGCTCATGCGGTTCCCTCCGGTCGGGGACGGCCGTTTACTGACTCCGGGCGCGGTTCACAGGCTCCTGAGCGCGCGGTCCAGGATCGCGGCTCCCTCCTCGGCCTCCGCGACCGTCAGCGAGAGCGGCGGGGCGATCCTGAGGGCGCTGGTGTCGTGGCCGCCGCCCTTGCCGATGAGCAGTCCGCCCGCGCGGGCCTCCTCCAGTACGGCGGAAGCGGCCCGCGGGTCGGCCTCGGTGGTGCCGGGCCGGGTCAGCTCGATGCCGATCATCAGGCCCCGGCCGCGCACCTCGCGTACGTGCGGGGCGTGCGCGGCGATCGCGCGGAGGCGCTCGATGAGGAGTCCGCCGACCCGGCGGGCGTTGCCCTGGAGGTCGTGCTCGATCAGGTGGTTGAGGTTGGCGAGGCCGGCGGCCATGGTGATCTGGGTGCCGCCGAAGGTGGAGATGCTGTTGGCGTCGAGGCAGTTCATGATCTCGGCGCGGGCGATGACACCGCCGATGGACATGCCGTTGCCGATGCCCTTGGCGAAGGTGACGATGTCGGGCGGTCCGGAGCGGCCGTGGGCCTGCCAGCCCCAGAAGTGGTCGCCGGTGCGGCCCCAGCCGGTCTGCACCTCGTCGGCGATCCACAGGATGCCGCGCTCGTGCAGGACGTCGCGGAAGGCGGCGTACAGGCCGTCCGGCGGGGAGGTGAACCCGCCGACGCCCTGCACGGGTTCGGCGATCAGCGCGGCGGGCGGGCGGGTGTGGCCGAGGACGTCCTTCAGGTCCTCGACGCAGGCGGCGGTGAACTCGCGGTCGCCGAGGTGGGCGTAGGGGCCGCGGGTGCGGACGCCGCCGTGGACGTACAGGGTCTGGAGCGGGGAGAGGGAGGTCGGGGACCAGCCGCGGTTGCCGGTGATGCCGACGGCGCTGAAGGAACGGCCGTGGTAGCTGTTGCGCATCGCCAGGATCGTGTTGCTGCGGCGGTAGGCGGTGGCCAGCAGCAGGGCGGTGTCGTTGGCCTCCGTGCCCGAGGTGGTGAAGAAGACCCGGGCGTCGGGAATGCCGCTCACCTGGGCGACGCGCTCGGCGAGTTCGACCATGGGCCGGTTGAGGTAGAGGGTGGAGGAGTGCAGCAGCCGCCCGGCCTGTTCGCTCACCGCCTTGGACACCTCGGGCAGGGCGTGCGCGGTCATCGTGGTGAGGATGCCGCCGAAGAAGTCGAGGTACTTGTTGCCCGCGGCGTCCCAGACGTGCCGGCCCTCGCCGTGGGTGATCTCCAGCGGGTCCTCGTAGTAGAGGGCGAGCCAGTCGGGCAGGACGGCGCGGTGGCGGCCGAGCAGGTCGGGGGTCACGGCCGCACCAGCCCCTCGTAGGCGTCGGGGCGGCGGTCGCGGTAGAACGCCCACTGCTGCCGGACCTCCTCGACGAGGCCGAGGTCGAGGTCGCGGACGAGGAGTTCCTCCTTGCTGTCGCTGGCGACGTCGCCGACGAACTGTCCGCGCGGGTCGACGAAGTAGGAGGTGCCGTAGAAGTCGTTGTCGCCGTACTCCTCCTGTCCGACGCGGTTGATCGCGGCGACGAAGTACTCGTTGGCGACGGCCGCGGCGGGCTGCTCCAGCCTCCACAGGTGGGCGGAGAGGCCGCGGTGGGTGGCGGACGGGTTGTAGACCAACTGGGCGCCGTTGAGTCCCAGTTGGCGCCATCCTTCGGGGAAGTGCCGGTCGTAGCAGATGTAGACGCCCACCTTGCCGACGGCCGTGTCGAAGACGGGCCAGCCCAGGTTGCCGGGGCGGAAGTAGTACTTCTCCCAGAAGCCGTGCACCTGCGGGATGTGGTGTTTGCGGTAGGTGCCGAGGACGGTGCCGTCGGCGTCGATGACGGCGGCGGTGTTGTAGTAGAAACCGCTCTGCTCGACCTCGAAGACCGGTACGACGATCACCATGCCGGTCTCGCGGGCCAGTGCCCGCATGCGCTGGACCGTGGGCCCGTCGGGGACGGGCTCGGCCCAGCGGTAGTGCTCGGGGTCCTGCACCTGGCAGAAGTAGGGGGCGTTGAAGACCTCCTGGAAACCGATGATCCTCGCGCCCTGCCGGGCCGCCTCGCGGGCGTGCTCCTCGTGTTTCGCCACCATGGACTCGGTGTCCCCGGTCCAGGTGGCCTGGACCAGGGCGGCACGTACGACGTTGGCCATGAGCTGCTCCTTCGACGTGACGTCAGAGCCTCTACGCCCGTAGAACAGGCTGTAGAGGGATGAACGTAAGCCTCACGGACGAGCTTGCCAAGACCATCGTCACGCGGGCGCGGTGTCGCGGGGGTTTTCACCCTCCGGTGGAGGAGCCGTACGGGGTGCGGGAGCGGGGGTCACCGCCGGCCGCGGCGGGACGGCGCCCGGCGGGTCACGCCACCACGAACGCGCACCGCGCGACCAGCTCGTCCATGGACAGCCCCAGCTCGCGGGCGAGCGCGGCCACCGTGAAGAAGGCCGGCGTCGGCGCCCGCCCCGTCTCGATCTTGCGCAGCGTCTCCGCGGAGACACCGGCGGCGACGGCGACCTCGGGCATGCTGCGGCCGCCGCGCGCCTCACGCAGCAGCCGTCCCAGCCGCTCGCCGCGTTCACGCTCTTCGGGGGTGAGAGGAGTGCGCACCATGCCGTCATTCTAATACCGGGCCCACCACCGCGCCCCATTCCCGTACCGGTATAAGTATTGCCCCGCCGACATGCCCCCGCCCGCCCGCCGTGCCAGGGTGTCCATGAACGCACCGCCACGGGTGTAACCGGCTCCCGCCCTGGTTACCCGAGTCCGGCACGTCGATCAGCGAGGGCGTCCCGGGGGCCTGTCCGCCATCCGGCCGGGACGCCGGATGGGAAGGCCATGAGCAGCGGCTTCACCGGACCGGGGGAGTACGACCCCTTCGCAGAGTTCTTCGCCCGCTTCTTCGGCGGACCACGCACCGGTCCCCGCCAGATCGACATAGGGCGGCTGCTGAGCCAGCCCGCCCGCGAGCTGGTGCGGGGCGCCGCCCGGTACGCCGCCGAGCACGGCAGCCGGGACCTGGACACCGAGCACCTGCTGCGGTCGGCCCTCACCACCGAGCCGACCCGCAGCCTGCTCAGCCGGGCCGGCGCCGACCCCGACAACCTGGCGTCGCAGATCGACGAACGGACGGGCCCGGCCCAGCACTCCCCCGGCGACGCCCCGCCGCCGACCTCGCTCTCCCTGACCCCGGCGGTCAAGCGCGCCCTGCTGGACGCGCACGAGCTGGCCCGCGCCTCCGGCACCGGGTACATCGGCCCGGAGCACGTGCTCAGCGCCCTGGCCGCCAATCCCGACTCGGCGGCCGGGCACATCCTGAACGCGGCCCGCTTCGCGCCGTCCGCCATGCCCGCGGAGGCGCCCGACACCGACCGGGCCCGTGCGGAGGACCGCCGGGCCTCGAACACCCCGACCCTCGACAAGTACGGCCGCGACCTCACCGACCTGGCCCAGGAGGGCCGGATCGACCCGGTGATCGGCCGGGACGACGAGATCGAACAGACCGTCGAGGTGCTCTCCCGCCGGGGCAAGAACAACCCGGTGCTGATCGGTGACGCGGGCGTCGGCAAGACCGCCGTGGTCGAGGGGCTGGCGCAGCGCATCGCCGACGGCGACGTCCCCGACGTGCTCATCGGGCGCCGGGTCGTCGCGCTGGACCTGACGGGCGTGGTGGCCGGCACCCGCTACCGGGGTGACTTCGAGGAGCGGCTGAACAACATCATCGGCGAGATCCGCGCCAACTCCGACCACCTGATCGTCTTCATCGACGAGCTGCACACGGTCGTCGGCGCGGGCGGCGGCGGCGAGGGCGGCGGCATGGACGCCGGGAACATCCTCAAGCCCGCCCTGGCCCGCGGCGAACTGCACATCGTCGGCGCGACGACGCTGGAGGAGTACCGGCGGATCGAGAAGGACGCGGCCCTCGCCCGCCGCTTCCAGCCGATCCTGGTGCCCGAGCCGACCACCGCGGACGCCATCGAGATCCTGCGCGGCCTGCGCGACCGCTACGAGGCCCACCACCAGGTCCGCTACACCGACGAGGCGCTCGTCGCGGCCGTGGAGCTGTCCGACCGCTACCTCACCGACCGGCGCCTCCCCGACAAGGCCATCGACCTGATCGACCAGGCCGGCGCCCGGGTGCGGCTGCGGGCGCGGACCAAGGGCACGGACGTACGGGCCATGGAGCGCGAGGTCGAGCAGCTCGTCCGGGACAAGGACCAGGCCGTCGCGGACGAGCAGTACGAGCAGGCCATGCGGGTGCGGGACCGGATCGCGGAGCTGAAGCAGCGGATCTCCGAGGCGGCCGGTGACGGCCAGGCCGACGAGGGCCAGAACCTGGTGGTGTGCACCGAGTCCATCGCCGAGGTGGTGTCCCGGCAGACCGGCATCCCGGTCAGCAGCCTCACCCAGGAGGAGAGGGACCGCCTGCTCGGCCTGGAGCAGCACCTGCACGAGCGGGTCGTCGGCCAGGAGGAGGCCGTCCGGGTCGTCTCCGACGCCGTACTGCGCTCCCGCGCCGGGCTCTCCAGCGCGGACCGGCCGATCGGCTCCTTCCTCTTCCTCGGCCCGACCGGCGTCGGCAAGACCGAGCTGGCACGGGCGCTGGCCGAGGCGCTGTTCGGCAGCGAGGACCGGATGGTGCGGCTCGACATGAGCGAGTACCAGGAACGGCACACGGTCAGCCGCCTGGTCGGCGCGCCGCCCGGGTACGTCGGTCACGAGGAGGCCGGGCAGCTCACCGAGGTGGTGCGGCGCCACCCGTACTCGCTGCTCCTCCTCGACGAGGTGGAGAAGGCCCACCCGGACGTCTTCAACATCCTGCTCCAGCTCCTGGACGACGGCCGGCTGACCGACTCCCAGGGCCGAACGGTCGACTTCTCCAACACGGTCGTGGTGATGACCAGCAACCTCGGCTCGGACGTGATCACCCGGCGCGGGGCCGGCATCGGCTTCGGCTCGGGCGGCTCGGAGGCGGACGAGGAGGCCCGGCGCGAACAGGTGCTGCGGCCGCTGCGCGAGCACTTCCGGCCGGAGTTCCTCAACCGCATCGACGAGATCGTCGTCTTCCGCCAGCTCACCGGCGACCAGCTGCGGCAGATCACCGGCCTGCTGCTGGAGCAGACCCGCCGGATGGTCTCCGCGCAGGGCATCACCGTCGACTTCACCGAAGCGGCCGTGGACTGGCTCGCCGAACGCGGCTACCAGCCCGAGTACGGCGCCCGCCCGCTGCGCCGCACCATCCAGCGCGAGGTCGACAACGAACTCTCCCGACTCCTGCTGGACGGCAGGGTGACGGAGGGCGGAACGGTGACGGTGGATGTGGCGGACGGCCGGCTCGTCTTCCGTACGCCGGTGACCGAGGCGCCCCGTTAGTCGCGCGGGGCCGTGTCGGTCGCGCGGGGCCGTGTCGATATGCGGCTCCGGCGCGTGGGCGCGAGCCACCACGACGGCGCCGCGCCCGCCCGGCCGGGCGGGCGCGGCGCCGTCGTGGTGGCTCGCGCCCACG
>NZ_JAVRHI010000222.1:0-32822 GCF_034105845.1 Streptomyces sp. CRN 30
GACCGGTACGGGCCCGCGAGGCCGTGTGGGTGTGGCCGACCGGGGACAGCCTAGCGGATGGTGTCTGTGGTGGTCGCCCAGGTTGTGGGTGTGGAGCGTGGCGCGGGGCCGGTTCGGTCGGGTTGCGTGGTTTTCCGTCGGTGGTCAGGGTGCGGTGCAGGGCGTACGGCTTGGGTGCTCAGGTGTTCGGTACCGTGCGAAAGCGGCCCGCCACGTGCAGGTCCGCCTCGATGGCGTGGACCGTCGCTCGTAGTTCCGGCAGGAGCTCGCGTACGCATTGGTCCGGGGTGCGGCGGCTGCTGTGCTGGGCGACGTTCACCGCGGCGACCGCGCGGCCGCCGAGCTCCCGTACCGGTACCGCGATCGAGAGCAGTCCTTCTTCCAGTTCACCGTCGACGAGGGCGTACCCCTCGGTGCGTACGTGGTGCAGGAGGGTGGTGAGTTCGCCGGGATCCGTGACCGTGCGGGGGGTCAGCGGCTTCAGTTCGGGCAGCCGTGGCTGCGGGAGGTCCGCCAGCAGTACCCGGCCGAGCGCCGTGGCGTAGGCGGGCAGGCGGGTGCCGACCGTGAGGTTGACGCTCATGATGCGGCTGGTCGCGGCACGGGCCGTGTACTGGATGTCGTCGCCCGTCAGTACCGCCAGTGACGCCGACTCGTGCAGCCGGGCGGAGAGTGTCTTCAGGTGCGGGGCCGCGATGTCGGGCAGTGTCGTCCGGGAGAGCGGGGGGAAGCCGAGTTCGAGGACGCGTGGGGTGAGGCGGAAGGCGCGGTCGTCGTGCGTGGTGACGTGACCCAGGTGCGTGAGGGTGATCAGGGCGCGTCGCGCCGTTGCCCGGGCCAGGCCCGTCGCCTCGGCCACCTCGCTCAGGGTCAGCGCCGCACGGCCTTCCCCGAACGCCGTGATGACGGTCAGGCCGCGGGCCAGCGACTCGACGAACTCACGGCCCAGTTCCTGTTTGGAGGCGCCTGTCCAGGCGGCGAGTCCGGTGGCGGTTCCGGTGGTAGCGGCCGTGGTGGTCGTGGTGGCCGTGGTTGCGGTGAGGGGGGTTTCGCGTGCTTCGCGTACCTCGCGTTCCATCGTCGTGACCGCCGTGCGCAGCCGGGGCAGCAGCGTCCGGCGCAGGTCGTCCGCGGTGTGGCGGCTGGTGTGGCTCACCACGCTCACCACGCAGGCGGTACGGCCGTCCGCGTCCCGTACGGGCATGGCCAGCGCGACCAGCCCCGGCTCGATCAGCTGGTCGTCCAGCGACCAGCCCCGGGCGCCCGCCGCGGCGGCCCGCGCCTCGAAGTCGTCGTCGTCCGCCCGGAGCGGTGGAGTCGTTCGCGGAGGTACTGCCGGGAAGGCGCTGTCGTGCGGGTCCGCCGACCGCCTGGCGCGCCAGCGGGCCCAGTCCTCCTCGCCCCATTCGGCCGCGAACAGCGGGCCAGGCGCGGTGCGTTCGGCGGGCAGCAGGTCGCCGATGCGGAAGCTCAGCGACATCGCGCGGCGGCGGGTCGCCTGGTGGATGAAGCGGATGCCGTCCTGGTCGGCGACCGCGAGGGAGACCGACTCGTCCAGTTCGTCGGCGAGGGCGTCCGCGTGCGCGTCCAGGAGCCTCGGCAGGCGCAGGGCGGCGAGGTAGGCGTTGCCGAGTTCCATCAGGCGGGGTGCGAGTACGGCGTCACGGCCGTCGAGGCGGAGGTGGCCCATGCGGGCGAGCGTCGCCGTGATCCGGTCCACGGTGGAGCGGGCGAGTCCGCTGGCCCGTTCCAGGTCGCTGAGGGCGGCCGTCCCGCCCGCCTCGGTGAGCAGCCGCAGCACGCCGATGCCGCGCATGAGCGGGGTGACGGCTTCGGCGGGCGTGGCCGCACCGGCAGCAGCCGAGGTGTCGGAGGCGACGTTCGGGACCATGGGGTCACCGTAAGCCCGGCCGGCCCGGAGCCGTCATGGTCGCGGGCTCGGTGACGGGTGCCCGACCCGTCATGGTCCGCCGTGGTCGGGTGCCCGGACCCGTCATGCTCGGGTCAGCGGCGGGTCACCCGTACGCGGTGGTCGCCGGCCGCGTCGGTGGCCGCGACGGCGATGGCGATGCCGGCGCGCCGGTCCTCGAAGGTCTCTCCGGGGACGAACGTCGCGTCCGACAGTTCCGCGTGGACGTTGGGGCTGCGGGTGCAGCCGCCGCTGTCCCGCCGTGAGTCGAACACCCGCACGGGCCCGTCGCCCGTGTCCACGGTCGCGTCGACCTTGTACACGAGGATGCCCGGGCGGCAGACCGCCACGTCGTTGCCGCCGCGGGTGCGCAGTTCGACCGCGTACGCCGTACGGGAGTCGAGCGGGACGACGACCAGCTTGGCGCCGCCGGGCTCGGGCAGCGGGGTGAGCGTGTACTCGGCGGTCCCGGAGGAGGCCGCGCAGCTCACCTGGGTCTCGTCCAGCCAGCCCAGCTTCCACTTGTGCCAGCCGAGGAGGTCGTTGTCGGCGCCCCAGTCCTCACTCATGATGTCCCAGTGCCCGGCGGCGCCCCCGCCCTCGTGGGTGTAGAGGTCGGGCAGGCCGAAGACGTGGCCGTTCTCGTGGGGGAGTACCCGGTAGCCGGTCTCCTCGTAGGCGCCGGAGCCGTCGTCCTGGCGGCTGTAGACGAAGGACGCGTTGCTGAGCGGCGTCCCGTCGGCGTCCGGCGCGTCGCGGTTGCCGGCGAAGGTCACCGACAGGACGGTGTCCAGCGCGGAGGGGCCCGCGTTCGGGGTGACCAGCACGTTCAGGAGGTCGTACGCGGGGAAGTCGACCGCCGGGTCGGCCACGGCCACGAGGTCCTCGACCAGTTTCCGGTAGCCGGGCTCGAAAGGAGCGCCGCGTTCCAGGCCGTACGCGCTGAACGGTTTCGGCATGCGCAGCCAGTGGCCGATCGGGGCCTCGGCCCGGTAGTCGAGCCTGCCGTAGGAACTGGTGGCGAACCAGGCGCGGGTCTGCGGGGCGAACTCCGCGAGGCGTTCGAGCGCGGTGCCCTCGCCGGGGGCGTCCGCGAAGTCGATCATCAGGTTG
Organism: Streptomyces sp. CRN 30; assembly: GCF_034105845.1. Classification (NCBI taxonomy): domain Bacteria; kingdom Bacillati; phylum Actinomycetota; class Actinomycetes; order Kitasatosporales; family Streptomycetaceae; genus Streptomyces; species Streptomyces sp. CRN 30. The sequence goes on from NZ_JAVRHI010000222.1 coordinate 3,023, forward strand.
AGGGCGCGGACGGTGCCCGTGGAACGGGCGTAGCCGGGCGGGGTCGGGATGCCCTCCGTCATCTGGACGTCGAGCGGTCCGCTGATCATGCAGGGCGCCAGGGGGGTGCCGTGGCCGAGCGGGGTGGCGCCGGCGGCTTCCGTCGGGTGCCCCCTCAGGTGCACGGTGCCGGCGGATGTGCTGACCGCGAGGGTGAGGGCGGTGACCGAGGCGAGCGCGGCCACGCGGCGGGGGCGTATCCGGCGGCGGAGGTTCCGTTCGGAGCCGGAGCCGGAGCCGGAGCCGGAGGCGGCAACGGGGTCGGGGCCGGAGCCGGAGGCGGCAACGGGGTCGGAGCCGGAGCCGGAGGCGGCGACGGGGTCGGGGCCGGAGTCGAGATCGGGGCCGGGGCCCTGCCCGGCGGGGGGTATCCGGCTGGCTGGCTGCATGCATGGACCCCTCGTCCCGCGGCAGCCGCCGGTCTCTGGCTGCACCCTTTCCGATCACCCTGGGACGGAGGCGGTGCGGGCGCGCGCTGGAGGAGCCGATCGTGGGATTCCGGGGCGCGCTGGTGTGACGTAGGTCACATGAGGAATGTGGTGCGGGGGAAATAACCGGGGACCAGCTCCCCGTTTAGCCAGTGTCCGTGCGAATCGGGGAGCTTCTCCCCGGATCACCGGCGGACCCGGTACGAGAACTGATTCGGTACGAGAACCGTCGAGCGTCGAGGAGTACACCGTGCAGACCGCGCATCCCGCACCGCGCAAGGCGTCCCGGCCGCGCGCCGACGCCCTGCGCAACCGGGAGCGGATCGTCACCGCCGCCCGGGAGATGTTCGTCGAGTTCGGCCCCGAGGTGCCGCTGGACGAGATCGCCCGCCGGGCCGGCGTCGGCAACGCCACGCTGTACCGCAACTTCCCGGACCGCGACGCGCTGGCGCGGGAGGTCGTCTGCTCGGTCATCGACCGTACGGCCGAGGCGGCGGAGCAGGCGCTGACCGAGACGGGCGACGCCTTCGAGGCGCTGTCCCGCTTCGTGCACGCCGCCGCCGACGAGCGGATCAGCGCCCTGTGTCCGATGGTTCCCAGCACTTTCGACCAGCACCACCCGGACCTCGTGGCCGCGCGCGAGCGGGTCGAGGAGCTCGTGGCGGTGCTCATGGAGCGTGCCAGGGCGGCCGGGCAGCTCCGCCCGGACGTGGGCGTGGGCGACCTGATGGTCGCGGTCGCCCAGCTCAGCCGGCCCCCGGCCGGTGCCGCGTGCCTGCACGTCGACCGGTTCGTACACCGTCATCTGCAGCTGTTCCTGGACGGGCTGCGCGCCCCTGCCCGGTCGGACCTGCCCGGTGCGACCACGACCTTGGAGGATCTGCGACAGGCCTGACCACCGACCACTGACCGATCAGTGGGTTAGTCGGCCCCACCCGATTCACCACTCACGCCACCAAGACCACATACGCACTCGCGTTCACGCACAGCGTTCACGCACTCGCGTCACTCACACCACGCGCACTGATAGCCCATGTGCGCCGTGGGGCTCACTCGTTCCTCTTTTCCGTCACGAAGTCCCGAAGTGGGTACCTCCATGCCTGATACAGCCCCGGCCGCCGCCGACACCGGCGCGGCTCCGGCTCCCGCCCTCGATCGCACTCCTGGCGATCGCGGCAGCACTCTCGATCCCAACCGCTGGAAGGCGCTCGTCTTCATCGCGCTCGCCCAGCTGATGGTCGTCCTCGACGGCACCATTGTGAACATCGCGCTGCCCACCGCCCAGCAGGACCTGGGGATATCGGACGGCAACCGGCAATGGGTCATCACCGCCTACGCCCTCGCCTTCGGTGGTCTGCTGCTCTTCGGCGGCCGCATCTCCGACCTGTGGGGCCGTCGGCGCACCTTCGTCACCGGACTGATCGGCTTCGCCGCGGCCTCCGCGCTGGGCGGTGCGGCGACCGGTGAGGCGATGATGCTCGGTGCCCGCGCGCTGCAGGGCGCGTTCGGTGCGCTGCTCGCGCCCGCCGCGCTCTCCCTGCTGGCCGTGATGTTCACGGACACCAAGGAGCGCGCGAAGGCGTTCGGCATCTACGGCGCCATCGCCGGTGCCGGTGGCGCCGTCGGCCTGATCCTCGGCGGCGTCCTCACCGAGTACCTGAACTGGCGCTGGACCTTCTTCGTGAACATCCCGTTCGCGATCGTCGCCGCGGTCGGCGCGTACCTCGTCGTCCGTGAGCCCGCGGGGGGCCGCAACCGCTCGCCGCTCGACATCCCGGGCGTCGTCCTGTCCACCCTGGGCCTGGTCGCACTCGTGTACGGCTTCACCCGGGCCGAGACCGGGGGCTGGAGCGACGCGCTGACGGTCACCATGTTCGTCGCCTCGGTGGTCCTGCTGGCGGCCTTCGTCCTCGTCGAGTCCCGCGTCCGGGCCCCGCTGCTGCCGCTGCGGGTGCTCACCGAGCGCAACCGCGGTGGTGTCTACCTCTCCCTCGGCCTCGCGGTCATCGCGATGTTCGGCCTCTTCCTCTTCCTGACCTACTACCTCCAGGTCGTGAAGGGATACTCCCCGGTCAGGACCGGCTTCGCGTTCCTGCCGATGATCGCGGGCATGATCACGGGATCCACCCAGATCGGCGCCCGGCTGATGACCCGGGTCCCGCCGCGGCTGCTGATGGGCCCCGGCTTCCTGGTCGCCGCCGTCGGCATGCTGCTGCTGACCCGGCTGGAGATCGGCTCCTCGTACGCCGGTCTGCTGCTGCCCGCCCAGCTGCTGCTCGGCCTCGGTATGGGTACGGCGTTCATGCCGGCCATGTCCCTGGCCACGCTGGGTGTCGAGCCGCGGGACTCCGGTGTCGCCTCCGCGATGGTCAACACCTCCCAGCAGGTGGGCGGTGCGATCGGTACGGCCCTGCTGAACACGGTCGCCGCCTCGGCCACCACCGCCTACGTCACGGACCACCTCGCCTCGGCGACCTCCCGCACGCAGGCACAGCTGGTCCAGCTCGAGGGCATGGTGCACGGCTACACCAGCGCCATCTGGTTCGCGGTCGGCATCCTGACGCTCTCCGCCGTGATCGCGGCGACCCTAGTCAACGCCGGGCGGCCCGGGGTGACCAAGGGGTCCGGTGGTGCTGCCGGTGCCGGTGGAAGCGACAGTGGCGAGGCTGCCGGCCACGAGTTGCAGGTGCCGGTGGTGATGCACTGACGGTGCGGTGACGCCGTCCCGGGGCGCGGTGCATGGTGCACGGTGCCCCGGGGCGGTGCTGCCTCGGGGCGGCGGAGCCCCGGATCGCCCGCTCGGCCCTCAGCGGAGCCAGGGCAGGTCCGCGCCCGCCTCCTTGGGCTGCAGTCCCTCGGCGATGATCTGCAGGATCTCGCCGAGGGACTGCTGTTGTTCCGGGGTGAGCCGGTCGAAGAACGCCTGGCGCACGGTGGCCACGTGGCCGGGCGCGGTGCGCTCGAGCACCTCGTTCCCCTCGTCCGTCAGTACGGCGAACTGGCCCCGCTTGTCGGAGGGACAGTCCTCGCGGCGGACCCAGCCGTTCTTCTCCAGCCGCGCCACGGCGTGCGAGAGGCGCGAACGGGTGATCTTCGACTGCCTGGCCAGTTCCGTCATCCGCAGCCGCTTGCCCGGCGCCTCGACCAGGGCCACGAGCAGGCCGTAATAGATGTGCGGCATGCCCGCGTCACGCTGGAGCTGACGGTCGAGGTGGTCGTCCAGAAGGATCGTCGCGTGCATGTACGCACGCCAGACGCGCTGTTCCTCGTCGGTGAGCCAGCGCGGTTCTTCAGCGGGTGCAGCGGATGCCGTGTTCATTACTCCACTGTACGAGGCTCCTAATTGAAAGCTAAACAAAGCGGGAGTAGCCTGAGGATAGATTTTGAGGTTTCAAGTATCAGTCCGCGCGCACGCACGTCCACGCACGTCACGCACTGCTGCACACGCCGTACCGCCGTACCGCCGTACCGTCGCGAAGGGAGCCGTCGCATGTCCGTCGTCGCCGAGGAGCGCCCCACTGTGGAGCGCATGCCCGCCATCTATCTGAGTCATGGTGCCCCGCCGCTCGCCGACGACCCGGTCTGGCCGGGTGAGCTGGCCGCCTGGTCGGCGGGTCTGCCGCGCCCCAAGGCGATCCTCGTCGTCTCCGCGCACTGGGAGGAGGCCCCGCTGGCGCTCGGCGCCACCTCGGCCGTCCCCCTCGTGTACGACTTCTGGGGCTTCCCCGAGCACTACTACCGGGTCCGGTACGACGCCCCCGGCGCGCCCGCGCTCGCCGAGTCCGTGCGCGGACTGCTGCGCGCGCCCGGCATGCCGGTGCAGGACATCCCCGACCGCGGCCTGGACCACGGTGCGTACGTCCCGCTGGTCGAGATGTTCCCGGACGCCGACATCCCCGTCCTCCAGATATCGATGCCGACGCTGGACCCGGTGAGGCTGATGGACATCGGCCGCCGGCTGGCGCCCCTGCGGGACGAGGGTGTGCTGATCGTCGGCTCCGGCTTCTTCACCCACAACCTGGCCGCTCTGCGGCAGCCCGGCATCCCCGCGTGGTCCGCCGAGTTCGACGACTGGGGGCAGCGCGCGCTGGCCGCGGGCGACGTGGACGCCCTCCTCGACTTCACCCGCAAGTCCCCGGCCGGTCTCCTGGCCCATCCGCGTACCGAGCACTTCGCTCCGCTCTTCGTGACCATGGGCGCGGCGGACGCCTCCGGCGAGCTGGACGCGCAGCGGTCGGTGATCGAGGGCTTCTGGATGGGGCTGGCGAAGCGGTCGGTGCAGTTCGGCTGACGGCGCGTACGGCCTTCGGGCCGGCTTCCGGACCGGCTCTCGGACCGGCTTCCGCATCCGTTTCCGGCAACCAACGGGCGGTGCGGTTCGTCTTCGGAGACGGGTGGATGGGAGTGGGCCGCAGGGGTGGTGCTCCCTGCGGCTCGGCGTGAAGAGGGGGGTCGCCCTGTGAGCGGCGTCTCACTTCCGGGCCGGGCGCGGGGCTGTGGGCAGCCGGCGGAGTGGTCCTGATTCTTGGGTTGACCTGCGTATCCGTGGGTTCCTGTGGTACTCGTCCTCGTGCTGTGGCGCGACAGGGTACTGCATGATCACGAAAATGGCGGGACCGGCTGGGAATTCTGTCCCGATTCCAGTCGTTGTTTCCATCAGATGGTGGGCACCCGGGAGGGTGTCACCAGCGCCACAGGACCAACCGCTAGCCCTCTGTCCGGCGCACGGCGAAGCACACGCCACGTCGTGAGCGGGGAGGACTCCGATACGCAAGGGAGCACGCATGGCAACCCGTGCCGTCGCCGCTCGTCGTAAGTCCGCCTCCGGCGGAGGCGACGCGGCCAACAGCGTTCGCGCCTCGAGCGGTGAGATCGCCGACCGCGACCTGGTCGGCATGTACCTCGACGAGATCGCACGCACGCCGCTGCTCGACGCCGCCAAGGAGGTCGAGCTGTCCCAGATCATCGAGGCCGGCGTGTTCGCACGGCAGATCCTCGATGGTGAGGAGGAGGCCAAGGCGGACGCCACCCGCGAGGAGCTCGAGGCCCTGGTGGCCGACGCCGAGCGGGCGAAGGACATCTTCATCAAGTCCAACCTCCGCCTCGTGGTGGCCGTGGCCCGGCGCTACCCGCGCAGCGGTCTGCCGCTGCTCGACCTGATCCAGGAGGGCAACGCCGGCCTGGTGCGCGCCGTCGAGAAGTTCGACTACCGCAAGGGCTTCAAGTTCTCCACGTACGCCACGTGGTGGATCCGCCAGGCCATCACCCGTTCCATCGCCGACCAGTCGCGGACCATCCGGCTGCCCGTGCACCTCGTCGAGGAGCTGGGCAGGATCCGCCGGGTGCAGCGCGAGTTCAACCGTGAGCACGGCCGCGACCCCGAGCCGGCCGAGATAGCGACCGAGCTGGGCTCGACGCCCGAGCGCGTCTCGGACGTGCTGGACTGGGCGCGCGACCCGGTGTCGCTCAACATGTCGGTGGACGACGAGGGCGAGACCCAGTTCGGCGACCTGTTGGAGGACACCTCCGCGGTCTCGCCCGAGCAGTCGGTGCTCACCCTGCTGCGCAGCGAGGAGCTGGACGACCTGATCGGACGGCTCGACGAACGTACGGCCTCGATCATCAAGATGCGGTACGGCATCGAGGACGGACGCGAGCGCACGCTCACCGAGGTCGGTAAGGAGCACGGTCTCACCCGTGAGCGCATCCGCCAGATCGAGAAGCACGCCCTGCTGGAGCTGAAGAAGCTCGCCCGCGACACGGGCTTCGACGCGGCTGCCTGACCGCCGTGCCGGCCCCGGCATCCGCCGGGGCCCGTCGGCGGCGGGCGCGGGGACCGTCCGCGCAGAAACGTCACTGTGCAGAGCTGTACCGGTGTGCGAGCCGTGAACCTGGCGTACCGATCAGTGCTGCCGCCGTGACCTGTGCGTCACCAGTGCTGCCGCCGTGACCTGTGCGTCACAGGTGTACGATCCGACGGCCAAGCGCCGGGCCGGTGACGGGCGCCACCGCCTCGGCGGTCGAAATTGCTTGCGAGATACCGCTTCAACTCCGGGTTTCCGGGGCACAAGACCTCCGAGCCCACGACATCGAAAGGCCCGGAGCAGCCACGCGCCCGGGACCACGATCGGGGGTTCCCCTGAAGCCCGCGACGCGTACTCCCGTACCGCCGCACTCCCGGAACCGCACGCTCGCAGGACGGCACCGCACCCTCGTAGTCACCCAGCAGGCCCGGCACGACGAGCCGGAGCCCACCAGAGCCAAGTCCCGACGCACTCCCCCCGGCGCCGGGACTTCCCAGAGCCGAGCTTCGGCGCCTCCCCCCTGGCGCCGGAGCTCGGCTCCTCCCCCGTTGCGCCAGGAATTCGGTCGCGTCGCGTACCCGGTTCCCCGGCGGGAGGACCACCCCGCACCTGAACCGCGGGGTGACCCGGTCGGCAAATTGTGCCACAGAGGCAAACTCCGTCGCCGTGGAGATCACTCGGTGGTCAGCGGCTCACCCCGCGTCCGCCGCACGCGTCAGCCGCGCTCCCAGCTCCCTGAGGTGGCCGACCAGTGCCGGGGGTTCGTGCACCATGAAATCGCAGTCCAGTGACGCCAGCTGTCCCGTCAGCCACTCCACCGGGTCGCTCACGGAGGCCCGCAGTCGGCAGCTCTGCGCGTCGATGGGTTCGGGCACACCCATCCAGTGCGGCAGCCGGGCCGCTATGAAGGCCGAGGGCGCCGCGAAGGTGACGTCGACCTCGTACGTCTCCCGCTGCCGGAACACCGACCGCCGCAAGTACTCGGCCGCGCTGCCCGTCGGGAGTTCGCGCGGCGTGAACCGCGTGCCCGTCGCCAGGGGGTCGCCGACCCGGTCCACGCGGAAGGTGCGCCAGTCGGCGCGGTCCAGGTCGTACGCCACGAGGTACCAGCGGCGGCCGGTCGACACCAGCCGGTAGGGCTCGGTCAGGCGCCGCGACGGGGTGCCGTCACCGGACCGGTACGCGAACCGCAGGCGCTCCCGTCCCGCCACCGTCGAGGCCATCACGGTCAGCGTCTCCGGGGCGATGCGTGCCCCGTCGCCACTGGTGCGGGCGGTCGTCGCGGCCTGGAGGGTGGCGACCCGGTGGCGCAGCCGGGCCGGCAGCACCTGCTCCAGCTTGGCGAGCGCCCGCACCGCCGCCTCCTCCACGCCCTCGACGGCGTGGCCCGCGCCCGCCCGCAGCCCGACGGCGATCGCCACGGCCTCCTCGTCGTCCAGTACGAGCGGGGGCATCGCCTTGCCGGCCATCAGCCGGTAGCCGCCGTCGGACCCCATCGTCGCCTGCACCGGGTAGCCGAGCTCGCGCAGCCGGTCGATGTCCCGGCGCACCGTGCGGCGGGAGACGCCGAGCCGCTCGGCGAGCTCACCGCCGGGCCACTCGCGCGGCGTCTGGAGGAGGGAGAGGAGCTGGAGCAGCCGGGCGGGGGTGTCCGTCGTCATGGCTCGAGGATGCCGGAGCACTAGGACATGGACTGGCCTAGTGCGGACCTAACTTCGGCGCATGATCTCAAGCAAAGCCACGACGCCCGCACCGGGTGGGCAGGCTGTCGGCGTGTCCGGTCCGGGCGGTGCAGTCGGCACGGGCGGCGCGGATGCCCCCGCCGACCGCCGGCGCTGGTTCGCGCTCGCCATCGTCATGACCGCGGCCTTCATGGACCTGGTCGACGTCACGATCGTCAACATCGCGATCCCGGCGATCCAGCGGGACATGGGCGCGACGCTGGGCCAGATCCAGTGGATCACCGCCGGTTACGCCCTCGCCTTCGCGGCGGGGCTCATCACCGGCGGGCGGCTGGGCGACATCCACGGCCGCAAGCGCCTCTTCCTCATCGGTATCGGTGGTTTCACGGCCGCGTCCGCGCTGTGCGGCCTCGCCGTCGGCCCGGAGACGCTCGTCGCCGGGCGCTTCCTGCAGGGCGCGATGGCCGCGCTGATGGTGCCGCAGGTGCTCTCGATCGTGCACGCCACCTTCCCGGCACACGAGCGCGGGAAGGTCTTCGGGCTCTTCGGCGCCATCGTGGGCCTCGGCGCGGTCTCCGGCCCGCTGCTCGGCGCCCTGCTCACCGAGTGGAACCTCTTCGGCCTGGAGTGGCGCCCGATCTTCCTGATCAACCTTCCGGTCGGCATCGCGGGATTCGTCCTCGGCAGCCGCTACATCACGGAGTCCAGGGCGCCGCGCGCACTCAGGCTGGACCTGGTCGGCGTGGCCCTGGTCGTGCTCGGCCTGCTGATGCTGATCTACCCCCTGACGCGCGGGCACGAGCTGGGCTGGCCGCTGTGGGGGCACGTCTCGATGGCGGGTGCGCCGGTGGTGTTCGCGGCACTGGTGGCGTACCAGAGGCGCAAGGCCCGTATCGACGGGTCCCCGCTGATCGAAATCTCGCTGTTCAGGGTGCGGAGCTTCGCCGCCGGCATCGCGGTGCAGACCGTCTTCGGTGTCGGCCTCGGCGTCTTCTTCCTGGTGTGGACCCTCTACATGCAGATCGGGCTCGGCTGGAGCGCGCTGCGCGCCGGTCTGACCGGTGTGCCGTTCTCGGTCGCGGTCTCGCTGGCGGCCGCCGTCTCCGTGCAGAAACTGGTCCCGCGCTTCGGCCGCAAGGTCCTCCAGGCCGGTGCCCTGCTGATGGCGGGCGGCATCCTCCTCTACATCTGGGAGTCCGACCGGTACGGCATGTCCATCACCCCCTGGCAGATGGTGCTCCCGTTGGCCGTGATGGGCGTGGGGATGGGACTGATCGTGGCCCCGCTGACGGACGCGGTCCTGTCGGAGGTGCCGCGCGAGCACGCGGGCTCGGCGTCCGGCCTGATCAGTACGGTGCAGCAGATGGGTCACGCGCTGGGGCTGGGCCTGGTCTCCGTGGTGTTCTTCGGCGTCATGGGGGACCGGCTCGCTCCGGCCGAGATCGGCCCGGCCCACGCGGATGCCTTCCGGTACGCGCTCGGGTGGGTCGCGGCGGTGCTGGCGTCGATCTTCCTGCTGATGTTCGCCCTTCCGAAACGCCCGGCCCAGCACGTCGAGGGCGCGGTCTGACCCGGACGCGTCCCGACGGCTCATCGCGTATGTCTGCTGGTGGATCGCGCACGTCCGCTTGGCTGTCGCGCACGTTTGCTTGTGCATCGCGCACGTCTGCTTACTGATCACACGTGCTCGATTGCGTTCGCCGCGTGCCCGACTGCGTCTGTCACATGCCCGACTGCGTCTGCCGCATGCCCGAACCTGTTTACTTTCCGGAGAACCGGGCGTAATCTCCCGGGGGAAACCACAGGTTCGGGCATGAGCGGCAGGGTCGGAGGCGAACGGGCGTGTACGCACCGGAGCGGCAGCAGGAGATTCTCCGGCTCGCCCGTGACGGCGGACGCGTGGACGTGATGTCGCTGGCGGAGGAGTTCCAGGTCACCGCGGAGACCATCCGGCGCGACCTCAAGGCGCTGGACCGCGCGGGCCTCGTCCGCCGGGTGCACGGCGGCGCCATACCGGCGGGGCGGCTGGACTTCGAGCCCGACCTCGCCGAGCGCGAGGGCACCGCGGCCGACGAGAAGGACCGGATCGCCCGTGCCGCACTCGCCGAACTGCCGAGCGACGGCACGGTCATCCTCGACGCCGGCACGACGGTCGCCCGCCTCGCTGCGGCGCTCCCGCTGGAGGCGTCGCTCACCGTCGTGACGCACAGCCTGCCCACCGCGGCCCGGCTCGCGGACCACCCCGGCGTGCAGTTGCACCTCGTCGGCGGCCGGGTCCGGACCCGTACGCGTGCGGCCGTGGACGCCTGGGCCCTGCGCGCCTACGGCGAGATCCGCGCCGACGTGCTGTTCGTCGCGGCCAACGGCTTCTCCGCCGAGCACGGACTGACCACCCCCGACCTCGCCGAGGCGGCCGTCAAGCGGGCGGCCGTCGCCGCCGCCCGCAGGGTCGTGCTCCTCGCCGACTCCGCCAAGCACGGCCAGGAGCACTTCGCCCGCTTCGGCGGCCTCGACGACGTGGACCTGCTGATCACCGACAGCGGGCTGAGCCCCGAGGACGCCGCCGCCATGGAGCGCGGCGGCACGGAAGTAGTACGCGCATGATCCTCACCGTCACCCCCAACCCGTCCCTCGACCGTACGTACGAGCTCCCCTCGCTCGACCGCGGTGAGGTCGTCCGCGCCACCGGCGAGCGCGTGGACCCGGGAGGCAAGGGCGTCAACGTGTCGCGGGCGGTCGCCGCCGCCGGACAGCGCACCGTGGCCGTGCTGCCGCTGGGCGGTGCGCCGGGCGCGCTCGTCGCCGACCTGCTGGACACCCAGGGCATCGAGGTCGCCCCCGTGCCGGTCGCCGGCGCCACCCGCTCCAACATCGCCCTGGCCGAGGCGGACGGGGTTCTGACGAAGATCAACGCCCCGGGCCCCGAGCTCTCCGCCGCCGAGGAGGAACTCCTCCTGGAGACCGTGCGCACCCAGTCGCGGGACGCCTCCTGGATCGCCTGCTGCGGCAGCCTGCCACGCGGCCTCGCGCCCTCCTGGTACGCCGCCCTGGTCGCCCGGGCGCACGCCGCCGGAGTCCGGATCGCGCTCGACACCTCCGGACCCGCGCTCCTGGCCGCCCTCCGCGAGCGCCCGGACGTGGTGAAGCCCAACGCCGAGGAGCTCGCCCAGGCGGTCGGCCGCCCCCTCGCCACCGTCGGTGACGCGGTCGAGGCCGCCGAGGAGCTGCGCGCGCTGGGCGCGGGCGCCGTGCTCGCCAGCCTCGGCGCGGACGGGCAGGTGCTCGTCGACGCCTCGGGGGCGTGGTTCGGCGGCGCCCGCGTCGCCCCCGCCGCCGTACGCAGCAACGTCGGCGCCGGGGACGCGTCCCTCGCCGGTTTCCTCATCGCGGGCGGTGACGGCCCCGAGGCCCTCGCCTCCGCGGTGGCCCACGGCGCGGCCGCCGTACAGCTGCCCGGCAGTGTGATGCCGACCCCGGCCGACCTGGCGCCCGCCGCGGTGACGGTGACGGCGGAGGTCCCGACGGACCGCGCGCTGTCGGAGCCCGTGTCATGACCGTGTCTGCTTGCACCTGCCGCACCTGCCGCACCTGCCGCACCTCCCGCACCTCCTGCACTCCTCGCACTTCCTGCACTCCCCGTACCTCCCGCACTCCCCGCATTACCTGCGTTCCCTCTGTCCCCATCCCCGCCCGTCCCGGCTCCCCCCGGGCGATACGCGAGCGAAGGAGCCCGCGATGAGCGAGATGATCACCGCGGACCTGGTCGACCTCGACCTGTCCGCCGACACCAAGGAAGCGGCGGCGCGCGCCCTCGCCGAGCGGATGGTGGCCAAGGGCCGGGTGACCGACCTGGACGGCTTCCTCGCCGACGTTGCCGCGCGCGAGGCGCAGATGCCGACCGGCCTCGACGGTGGCATCGGCATCCCGCACTGCCGCAGCGCGCACGTCACCGAGCCGACCCTGGCGTTCGGGCGCAGCGTGGCCGGCATCGACTTCGGCGCCCCTGACGGGCCCGCCGACCTGATCTTCCTGATCGCAGCCCCGGCCGGTGCGGACGACGCCCATCTGACGATCCTGTCGTCCCTCGCCCGTCAGTTGATGGACGCCGAGTTCACGACCGCGCTGCGGGCCGTGGACGAGGCGGAAGGCGCCGCCGCCCTGATCCGTGGCGACGCGCCCACCCCCTCCACCAGCTCCAGCGCTAGCACCAGCTCCAGCGCCAGCACCAGCTCCAGCGCCAGCACCGAGGAACCCGCGGACTCCGCGGCGGCACCGGACGGAACGGCCTCCTCCGGTGCCGCCGCGGGCAGTACCCCCGCCGCGCCGACCGCCACCGGGGAGGGGAGTGCCCGCCCGTTCCGCATCGTCGCCGTCACCTCCTGCCCCACCGGCATCGCACACACCTACATGGCCGCCGAGTCGCTGGAGAACGCCGGCCGGGACGCCGGTGACGTCGAGCTCGTCGTCGAGACGCAGGGCTCGGCCGGCTTCACCCGGCTCGACCCGGAGGTCATCGCCGCCGCCGACGGCGTGATCTTCGCCCATGACGTCTCCGTACGGGAGAAGGAACGGTTCGCCGGGAAGCCCACCGTGGACGTCGGGGTGAAGGCGGGCATCAACCGACCCGCCGAGCTGATCGCCGAAGTCCGCGAGAAGGCCGCGCGCGGCGAGGTCACGGCCGCGGCACGGCCCGGCTCGACCCCCGTCGAGCGCGGGGGCGAGAGCGGCGAGGGCTACGGCACCAAGCTGCGCAAGTGGCTCATGAGCGGTGTCAGCTACATGGTTCCGTTCGTCGCGGCCGGCGGTCTGCTGATCGCCCTCGGCTTCGCGCTCGGCGGCTACGACATCAACGAGGCCAAGCCGGTCACCGAGCACTTCGTCTGGACCCAGCTCGACAGCTGGGCCGCGCTTCTGCACCAGACCGGTGGCGTCGCCTTCAACTTCCTGATCCCCGTCCTCGCCGGATACATCGCGTACGGCATGGCGGACCGCCCGGGCCTGGTGCCCGGCTTCGTCGGCGGCATGATCTCCTCCAACATCGCCGCCGGCTTCCTCGGCGGCCTGGTCGCCGGTCTGCTGGCCGGTGCGGTCGTGCTCGCCATCCAGCGGGTCAGGATCCCGCCGGTGATGCGCGGCATCATGCCGGTGGTCGTCATCCCGCTGATCTCGTCGATGGTCGTCGGCTTCCTGATGTTCGTGGTGATCGGCAAGCCCATCGCCGAGGCCCAGAAGGCGATGACGGACTGGCTGAGCGGCCTCTCGGGCACCAACGCCGTCCTGCTCGGCGTGCTGCTCGGCCTGATGATGTGCTTCGACCTGGGCGGCCCGGTCAACAAGGTCGCCTACGCCTTCGGCACGGCCGGCATCGCCGTCCAGGACCCGAGCGACTCGGCGATGATGGTGATGGCCGCCGTGATGGCCGCCGGCATGGTCCCGCCGCTCGGCATGGCCCTGGCCACCACGGTCCGCAAGAAGCTGTTCACCCCGACCGAACGCGAGAACGGCAAGGCGGCCTGGGTCCTCGGTGCCTCCTTCATCTCCGAGGGCGCGATCCCGTTCGGCGCCGCCGACCCGCTGCGCGTCATCCCCGCCTCCATGGTGGGCGGCGCGGTCACCGGCGCGCTGACCATGGCCTTCGGCTCCACACTGCGCGCCCCGCACGGCGGCGTCTGGGTCACCTTCCTGATCGGCAGCCCGTTCCTGTACCTGCTGGCCATCGCGGCCGGTACGGCGGTCACGGCGGGCCTGGTCATCATCCTCAAGGGCATGCGCAAGGACCAGCCGGGCACGACGGCCACGCCCGCGCCCGCCGCCAGGACGGAGACCAAGGAGCCGGTCGCGGCCTGATCCGCGACCTCACGGCACGGCGGCCGCAGCCCCGGGACAGGGGGCTGCGGCCGCCGCATGACGTCCGCCGCCCCGCCGCCCTTTCCCCCATACTCGCTGCCACGTCCTCGCACGGTCCTCGCGGGATTTGCCCCAGCTGCCGGACCTGCCGGACCTGCCGGACCTGCGAGAAAGGTCACGATGCGGGCCCGACGTCCTGACGCGTGGTGTTCACTGGAACGCATGCCTGAACACGTGTCGATCCTGCAACTGGTGGGTGTGGTCACCCTCGCCGCGTCGGCGGCCATCTGGGTCGCCGTGCTGGTCCGCGTGCTGCGCCGGGACACGGCCATGCGGCGTGCTCGCTCCGAGCGCTCCGCCCGACCTGAGCGCTCGGCCCGCCGCCCCGTCGGCCCTCCGCGGGGCGTGCCCCGCCAGCGCAGCTCCGCCCCGCAGGCCGAGAACGTGGAGCTGACTTCGGTGGAGCGGGAAGCCTTCGTCGACCTGATCCGCCGGCTCGGTGAGGAGCGCCCCCGGCCCGGCGGGCCGGCCGGGAGACGAGGGGCCGGGGAGACCGGGGTGGGGGAGGCAGGACGCTCGTAGCGTCTCGGTCAGCCCGGGCTCGCCGCCCGTCGTTCCATCGCGTCCCGGGCCGCGTCCTCCGTCGCGTAGACCTCGCACATGTGGTGGCCGTCCGGGGTCGCCGTGTGCTCGACCTCCCACAGGGAGATCTCCCGCCCGTCGGTGAGTAAGAAGGCGTGCTCGTACAGCGAGAAGTGCGGCCCCACGCGGCGGGTCCGGCCCGGGTTGCCGAACGCCTGCGTGATCTCGTGCGCGAACGCCGTCCGCAGCAGCACGGCGGCCAGCTCCTCGCCCGGCGGGTCCGGGTTCTCCGCGCGCCGCAGCAGTCGGCGCGCGTGATCGGCCGAGTCGTCCGGCAGGTACTCGTGACGGGGCTCGGGCAGCGACGCCGGCTCCAGTGTCACCGGCAGCTCCAGCTCCGGGGCGTCCGGCGGCAGCGGCAGCCGTGCGGTGGCGGCGCGCAGCTCCTCCTCGTCCACGTACAGCTCGTGCTGCGAGGCGTTGTCCGGGAGCGCCGTGTTGTGCACGAGCTCCCACAGCGTGAGCGCACAGCCGTCGGCGAGGAGCCAGGTGTGCCGGTACGTCGACCGGTGCAGTCCCGAGCTGTAGTGCGCCGAGTGCAGTGAGCTGTCGTGGGCCAGTGCGCAGTCGAGCCGCCGTATCGTCTCGTCGGGCAGCTCGAAGGAGTTCAGGGCGCGGCCGAGGAGTCGCGCGAGATGCTCCTCCGGAGACTCGGGCGACTCAGGTGGCTCGTACGCTGTCGTCTCGTACGGAACGCTCAAGGCTTTCTCCCGGCGTTGCTGCATGTCACCTTGTGGGTGCATACCGTAGCTCCTCGGTCGGACATTATGTCCGGGATCCGAGAAAACGTACGCTCAAAAAACGCACGAGTCCCGTGGGGCGTTCCCGAGCGACCCCACGATTCGCCCAAGCCCCCTGCTGGGGGCCTTTTTTCACCCAGCCTTCACCCCGGCCGCACCTCCCGCCCCACATTCCCCGCACGGCGCGCTGTAAGCCATCCACCGCCCGTCCGGCCCCTCCACCGGCTCGCCCGGGCCCTCCACCGGTCCGGCCGCGCTTACCCTGGATGCATGAGTACCGCCGCTTCCGCACCCGAGTCGCGCGACCCCAAAGCCGCGCTGGTCTTCGACGACCCGCTGAGCCGGCAGTCGACGGACGACACGGACCGCGGGTGGGGTGAGCCGTCAGGCGACGGCGACCGTGACAGCGCGGCCGACCTGAGGCGCTTCCTGGACGAGAAGCCACCGCACCACCTCTGAGGACCTACGGGCGGTCCTGTCCCGGGCCCCGCTGCTGCGCCACCAGGGCGTCCCGGATCTCCTGGAGGACCTGCAGCTCGGTCACCTGGACGGCCTGCTGCGTGGCCTCATGCCGCTGTCGTCGGGCTTCCTGGCGTGCGAGGTACCTGGACATCGGCAGGACCATGAGGAAGTAGACGACGGCGGCGGTGATCAGGAAGGTCAGGGTGGCCCCGAGCACCGAGCCCCACATCATCTGTACGCCCTGCTTCACCGTGCCGTCCGCGGCCGTTTCGCACGGACCCTTGATGCACCAGCTGTAGCCGTCGAGGTTCATCGTGCCGAACGCTCCCACCAGCGGGTTGATGACTCCCTTCACCACCGCGTTCACGATGCTGGTGAAGGCCGCGCCGATGACCACCGCCACGGCGAGGTCGACGACGTTGCCCCGCATCAAGAAGGCCTTGAACCCCTCCAGGACGTTCGGCTTCTTCTGCTCGCTCACCACGGGCCCTTCCTGTGTTGCTCTTCGCTGTGCCGCTCTTCGCGGAACGGATCACTCCGCAACCTACGGCAGGGTGTCCAAAAGCTGTCCAGTCGACCCTCACCACAAGGTCACCGCCAAGCGTGAGGCCACGCCCGCCCCGGCCAGCCGCGCGGCCGTGGCCCGGGGCACGGCCAGGACGACCAGCGCGCCGGTCTCGGCGGGGCTCGCCCCCGGCACCTCCGTGACCCGTGCCCCGCGCGCGACCACCCGGGCCTCGCCGTCGCCTGCGGGCGTGCCCTCGGCCGCCGCGATCACGTCGACCCGGTCGCCCGGGCGCAGCAGACGCACCGTGGCACCGTCGGCGATGCGGACCGGTGCGGACACCGTCGTGACCGCGCGCTTCCTGACGAGCCGCTCCTCACGCACCGGCTCGGCCACCGGGTGCCCGCGCGCCCGCTCAGCCTCCTGGGGCCGCTCGGCCGTCCCCGGTCCCGTCGCCACCAGTGCCGCGGCGGTCAGGGCCAGCCCCGCCGCCACGGCCCGCCTGCGGCACCTCACCAGCCGCCGCAACCGCGCTCCGCGCGCCCGCAGCGGAGGGAAGGAGGGAACCTCGCGGGTCGACGGAACGGACGGAACGGACGGAACGGAGGAGGCGGAGAGAGGCGAAGAACGAGAGGGAGGGAGAGGGCGAGAGGGGAGAGAAGGGGGAGAGGAGAGAGAAGGGGGAGAAGGGCGGCAAGGGGGAGAAGGAGGACAAGGGAGGGAAGGAGGGCAAGCGGGAGAAGGGCGAGAAGAAGACACGAGGCCACCACCTGCTGCGTGAGATCGGCTTGCGGTCCCACGATGAGGCTTCTTCGCGACGCTCGTCGGAGCCCGTGGACAACGGGCGGCCTGGGGAGAACTCCCTCACCGGAACGAGGAAATCAGCCCGCGCCGCCCCCGGTCACGGCAGCTCGAAGCCCGGGTCCATGCCACCCAGTGCCTTGCCGCACGGGCAGTCCCGCGCCTCACCGGACGGCAGCGCGGCCACCGCGTCGAACAGCACGCCGCGCAGCCGGTCGACGTTCGCGGCGAACACCCGCAGCACATCCTCGTGCGAGACGCCCTCACCCGTCTCCGCGCCCGCGTCGAGGTCGGTGACGAGGGTCAGCGAGGTGTAGCAGAGCTCCAGTTCGCGGGCGAGGGCCGCCTCGGGGTGGCCCGTCATGCCCACCACGGACCAGCCCTGCGCCTGGTGCCACAGCGACTCGGCGCGTGTCGAGAACCGCGGCCCCTCGATGACGACCAGCGTGCCGCCGTCCACCGGCTCCCAGTCCCGTCCGCGCGCCGCCTCCAGCGCGACCTTGCGGCCGGTGGCGCAGTACGGGTCGGCGAGCGAGACGTGGACGACGTTGGGGACGGTGCCGTCGGGCAGTGGCAGTCCGTCGAAGTACGTGCCCGCCCGGGACTTCGTACGGTCCACCAGCTGGTCCGGTACGAGCAGGGTGCCCGGTCCGTGCTCCGGCCGCAGCCCGCCCACCGCGCACGGGCCGAGCACCTGGCGCACGCCGACCGACCGCAGCGCCCAGAGGTTGGCGCGGTAGTTGATGCGGTGCGGCGGCAGGTGGTGACCGCGCCCGTGACGGGGCAGGAAGGCGACGCGGCGTCCGGCGAGTTCGCCGAGGAAGACCGAGTCACTGGGAGGCCCGTAAGGGGTGTCGACCTGTACCTCGGTGACGTCGTCGAGGAAGGAGTAGAAGCCGGATCCGCCGATGACGCCTATCTCGGCCGCGCCGTTGCCCGTGTTCGCCATGCCCGCACCTTAACCGGGGCCCGGCAACGCCGAGCACCCCGCCGTCCTGGGACGGCGGGGTGCTCGCGAGACGCGGAACGTGAGGTGTCCGGGTGGCCGGCTGTCCGAACCGCTTACGCGGCCGAGCTGCTGCTCGAGGACGAGGACGACGAGGACGACGAACTCGAGGACGACGAACCCGACGACGAGGACGAGCTCGTCGAAGAGGACGACGACGAGTCCGAGGAGGACGACGAGGCCGACGACTTGGTGGACGACGCCGGGCTGCTGCTCGACGACGAACCGCGGCTGTCGTTGCGGTAGAAGCCGGAGCCCTTGAAGACGATGCCGACCGCGGAGAACACCTTCTTCAGGCGGCCACTGCAGTTGGGGCACTCGGTCAGGGCGTCATCGGTGAACTTCTGCACCGCTTCGAGGCCCTCACCGCACTCGGTGCACTGGTACTGGTACGTCGGCACTGTGTCTTCCTCCTGGCACTCTCACTCGATGAGTGCTAACGACGGTCCATAGTGACGTATTCCCGTGGATCAGTCCACTGCCACCGGGCTGCGGTGACCGACGCCACGCGCCACCGTGTGCTCCCGGGACGGCGCCGTGAGGCGTGAGCGCAGGGACACCAGGGTCACCAGGGCGAGCACCGTACCCGCCATCGGCACCAGGAATCCGGCCCCGCTCCACAGGCGGTCCTCCAGCTGGCCTGAGACGGTGACGGCGGCGGCCTGGCCCAGCGCGACGGCACCGGTCAGCCAGGTGAAGGCCTCCGTGCGGGCACCGGCCGCGACCAGGTTCTCGACCAGCGTGTAGCCGGTGATCAGGGCGGGTGCGATGCACATGCCGACCAGCAGGCCGAGGCCGGCGAGGAGCAGGACGGAGTGGGCGGCCCACAGTCCGGACGCGGTGAGCGCGAGCGCCGCGTACGCGACGACGAGGCGCCGCTGCGGGGCGACCTTCCAGGCGATCGCGCCGCAGACGAGGCCGGAGAGCATGTTGCCCGCGGCGAAGACGCCGTACAGGACACCGTTCAGGCCGGGCTCGCCGATGGACTCGGTGAACGCGGCGAGCGAGACCTGCATGCCGCCGAAGACGGTGCCGATCCCCAGGAACGTCACGATCAGTACGCGCACCCCGGGCACCCGCAGTGCCGGATCGTGCCGCACGCGCGCGTGCCCCGCGGCGGCGGGGGTGGGCTGCGTCCCGCGCTGTGCGGCGAACAGCAGTCCGCCGACCAGCGTCAGGGCCGCCTCGGTGACCAGCCCGGCCGCAGGGTCGACGGCGGTGCACAGCGCGGTCGCCAGCAGGGGGCCGAGTACGAAGGTCAGCTCGTCGGTGACGGACTCGAAGGCGGCCGCCGTCGTCATCAGCGGCGAGCCCTGCAGCTTCACGCCCCAGCGGGCCCGCACCATGGGCCCGACCTGCGGTACCGAGGCGCCGGTGGGCACCGCGGCGGCGAACAGGGCCCACAGGGGGGCGTCCGCCAGGGCCAGGCCGGTGAGGGAGAGGCCAGCGAGGGTGTGCAGGAGGACGCCGGGGACCAGCACCGCCCGCTGTCCGTGGCGGTCGGCGAGGCGGCCGCTGTACGGCGCGCAGAGCGCCATGGAGACACCGGTCACGGCGGCCACGGCGCCGGCCGCCCCGTACGAGCCGGTGGTGTGCTGCACCAGCAGCACGATGGAGAGGGTCAGCATCGCGAACGGCTGGCGCGCCGCGAAGCCGGGGAGCAGGAACGTCCAGGCGCCGCGGGTGCGCAGCAGTTGCCCGTAACCCGGGCGGGACGACGTCGAGGTGACCGTGGATGCCACGGCCCGTGCCTTTCTGCCGCCTGGTAGCGCGAACCCGTGTGCGGGGCTCGGGAGCCGAGGGCTGTCCTCTCGCGCGTACTGCGGTAGATACCGGCGCCCGCCCGTGGGGCGTCCCGGCCGCCTTACGGTCGCGCCAGCCCTGCGTCAGGCAGAGGTGGTCCGATCAAGGTGCGCGTTCATCGTATACAAAGACGAGTTCCTGCACAGCTGTCGTTCCACCTTCGACCCGCCCTCGTACCTCCCTCGCCTCGCCCTCGTATCTCCCTGGTCCCGCCCTCGTACCTCCCTCGACCCGCCTTCGTTCCACCCTCGTCCCTCCCTGGTCCCTCCGCTCCCCCGCGTGCGGCTCACGCACGTACGCCGTCGCCGCCCGTCCCCAGCCAGCCCGCCAGCTTGCCGCCCTGTCCGACGGCCCGCAGGCGCTGTTCCGCGGCGTCCCGGACGGGGTCCGTGGCCACCACGAGCAGTTCGTCGCCGCGCCGCAGCACGGTGGTCGGCAGGGGCACGAACGACGTCCCGTCCCGTACGACGAGCGTGACCGCGGCGCCCGTGGGCAGCCGCACCTCGCCCACCTCGACGCCGTGCATCTTGGAGCCCTCCGGGATCGCGACGGACAGCAGGTGTCCGCGGAGCCGCTCCAGGGGCGCCGACTCGATGCCGAGGTCGGCGGCCTCGGCCCCCTCGCCGAGACGCAGCTTGCCCGCCAGCCAGGGCAGGGTCGGTCCCTGGACGAGGGTGTAGACGACGACCAGGACGAAGACGATGTTGAAGATCCGGTGGCTGCCCTCGACACCGTTCACCATGGGGATGGTGGCGAGGATGATCGGTACGGCGCCGCGCAGTCCGGCCCAGGACAGCAGGGCCTGCTCCCGCCACGGCACCCGGAACGGCAGCAGGCCGATCACGACGCTCAGCGGCCGGGCCACCATGGTCAGCACCAGGCCGATGACGATGGCGGGCAGGATGTCGTCGCCCATCTCGTGCGGGGTGACGAGCAGCCCGAGCAGCACGAACATGCCGATCTGGGCGATCCAGCCGAGTCCCTCGGCGAAGCCGCGCGTGGCGGGTGAGTGCGGCAGCTTGGCGTTGCCCAGGACCATGGCGGCCAGGTAGACGGCGAGGAAGCCGCTGCCGTGGGCCATCGCCCCGGCCGCGTAGGCGGTGACCGCGATGGCCATGACGGCGATCGGGTAGAGCCCGGAGGCCGGCAGGGCCACGTGCCGCAGCCCGAAGGAGCCGAGCCAGCCCACCGCGAGGCCGATGGCCGCGCCGATGGCCAGCTCCAGCGCGATCTCGGCGATCAGGACGTACCAGTGCTCGACGGGGCCCGCGGCGGAGAAGGAGACGACGAGGATGACCACCGGGGCGTCGTTGAAGCCGGACTCGGCCTCCAGGACACCCTTCACGCGCGCGGGGAGGGGGATCCTGCGCAGCACGGAGAAGACCGCGGCCGCGTCCGTGGAGGACACCACCGCGCCGATGATCAGTGACTGCCGCCAGTCGAGCCCGATGAGGTAGTGGGCGCCCGTCGCGGTGACGCCGACGCTCACCGCGACCCCGGCCAGCGCCAGGGAACTGGCGGCCGGGAGGGCCGGTCTGACCTCGCGCCACTTGGTGCCGAGTCCGCCCTCGGCCAGGATCACCACGAGGGCCGCGTAGCCGATGACCTGGGTCATCTCCGCGTTGTCCCAGTGGATGTCACCGATGCCGTCCTGGCCCATGGCGACGCCGATGCCCAGGTAGACGAGCAGGCTGGGGAGACCGCTGCGCGAGGATATGCGGACCGCCGCCACCGCTACGAGCAGGACGACCGAGCAGATGAGCAGGAGCTGGTTGAGGTCGTGGACAGTCAGGGGCTGTTCCCTTCTCGCCGGGCCGGGCAGATGACCTCGCGAGCCGGAGCCGGCCGTCGGCACGCACTTCGGTCCAAGGTACTTCGTTACCTTACCTAACTCTTGACACTTTCTTGACGGTCGGGCGGGCATGATCGAACGTCCGTGTGCGCTCGTTGACCGACTCCGCGTCAAGTCGGGCCCGGCCCTGCGCCTATGGTTGCTCCAGCGCTCAGCGCCGAGTACGAAGCACGCGCTGAAGAGAAAGCACAGCCCGCCCTGCCGCTCGCGTTAGGACAGCAAGGACAGCGATGCCCCCCAACACCACCGCCTCTTCCGGTCAGCAGCCCGGCAAGTCCGGCAGGAAGAAGGGGCGCAAAGCCCGTCTGATCGTTTTCGTCCTGGTGCTGGCCGTCATCGGAGGCATCGTCTACGGCGGGTACTGGTCGGTCAGTACCGTGCGTGCCTCCTTCCCGCAGACCGAGGGCTCCCTCAAGCTGGAGGGCCTGTCCGGGCAGGTCGAGGTCAGACGCGACGACTACGGGATCCCGCAGGTCTACGCCGACTCCGACGAGGACCTGTTCATGGCGCAGGGCTACGTCCAGGCGCAGGACCGGTTCTACGAGATGGACGTGCGCCGCCACCTGACCTCCGGCCGGATGTCCGAGATGTTCGGCAAGGGCCAGGTGGACAACGACGCGTTCCTGCGCACGCTGGGCTGGAGCCGGGTCGCCGAGGAGGAGTACGAGACCAAGCTCTCGGACGAGACCAAGAAGTACCTCCAGGCGTACGCCAAGGGCGTCAACGCCTACCTGAAGGGCAAGGACGGCGCGGACATCTCCCTGGAGTACGCGGCCCTGGGCCTCACCAACGACTACGAGCCCGCGGAGTGGACGCCCGTCGACTCGGTCGCGTGGCTGAAGGCGATGGCCTGGGACCTGCGCGGCAACATGCAGGACGAGATCGACCGCGCCCTGATGACCAGCCGCCTCGGCCCCCAGCAGATCGCCGACCTGTACCCGGACTACCCGTACGACCGGAACACGGCGATCGTGCAGGAGGGGAGCTACGACGAGTTCTCCGAGACTCGGACCGGGACGGGCAGCGCGGACGGCTCCACGGGAACGGGAACGGGTACGGGCACGGAGACCGGTACGGGTACGGAGACGGGCACCGGGACCGGCACGGGCACCGGCGTCGGCACGGAAACCGGGACCGGCACGGGCGTCGGCGGCAGCTCCGATGCCCTCCAGACGCAGCTCACGGGCCTCTACAGCGTCCTCGAGGACATTCCCGAGGCCGTCGGCGTGAACGGCAACGGCATCGGCTCCAACTCCTGGGTCGTCGGCGGTGCGCACACCATCACCGGCAAGCCGCTGCTCGCCAACGACCCGCACCTCACGGCCTCGCTGCCGTCCGTCTGGTACCAGATGGGCCTGCACTGCCGTGAGATCAGCGACAAGTGCCGGTACGACGTCTCCGGTTACACCTTCGCGGGCATGCCCGGCGTGGTGATAGGCCACAACCAGGACATCGCCTGGGGCTTCACCAACTCCGGCGTCGACGTCACGGACCTGTACCTGGAGAAGCTCACCGGCGAGGGCTACGAGTACGACGGCAAGGTGGTGCCGTTCGAGACCCGCGAGGAGACCATCAAGGTCGCCGGCGGCAGCTCGAAGAAGATCGTCGTCCGGACCACCAACAACGGCCCCCTGCTCTCCGACCGCAACGACGAGCTCGTCGAGGTCGGCAGGAAGGCCACCGTGGAGACCGCCGCCCCCGACCGCGGTGACGGCTACGGCATCGCGCTGCGCTGGACCGCGCTGGACCCGGGCACCTCCATGGACGCCGTCTTCGCGCTGAACCGGGCGGCCGACTGGACGCAGTTCCGCGAGGCCGCCGCCCTGTTCGACGTGCCCTCGCAGAACCTGGTCTACGCCGACACCGACGGCAACATCGGCTACCAGCTGCCGGGGAAGATCCCCACGCGCGCGGAGGGCGACGGCTCCGTCCCGGCGCCCGGCTGGGACCCCGCCTACCGCTGGACCGACTACATCGCCCAGGACGAGCTGCCCTTCGAGTACAACCCGGAGCGCGGCTACATCGTCACTGCCAACCAGGCCGTGGTCGACGAGGAGGCGTACCCCCACACGCTCACCGCGGACTGGGGTTACGGCACGCGCAGCCAGCGGATCGCCGACCTGATCGAGTCGAAGATCAAGGGCGGCGGCAAGGTCTCGACCGAGGACATGCGCCTCATGCAGCTGGACAACAGCAGCGAGATCGCCCGCCTGCTGGTGCCCAAGCTGCTCGCCGTCGACGTCGACGACAAGGACGTCCGCGAGACGCAGAAGCTCCTGGAGGGCTGGGACTACACCCAGGACGCCGACTCGGCGGCGGCCGCCTACTTCAACGCGGTCTGGCGCAACATCCTGGAGCTCGCCTTCGGCGACAAGATGCCCAAGGAGCTGCGGGTCAAGGGGCAGTGCCTGTACGTCGAGCCGACCGGCACCGGCCCGGCCGACGAGGGCCAGAAGGTGCGCGAGTGCGGCGAGCGCGACGCGGACCAGGCACAGCCGGACGGCGGCGACCGCTGGTTCGAGGTGGTCCGCCGGATCCTCGACGACGAGGACAACGACTGGTGGTCGGCGCCGGCGACGCGCACCGCCGAGGCCGCGAACACCCGGGACGAGCTGTTCGAGCGGGCCCTGACGGACGCCCGGTGGGAGCTGACGGCCAAGCTCGGCAAGGACGTCGACACCTGGACCTGGGGCCGGCTGCACCGCCTGTTCCTGAAGAACCAGACGCTGGGCACCGAGGGCCCCGGCATCCTGCGGCGGATGCTCAACCGCGGCCCCTGGGAGCTCGGCGGCGGCGAGGCGACGGTCAACGCGACCGGCTGGAACGCGGCCGGCGGTTACGGCGTCGTCTGGGTGCCGTCGATGCGGATGGTCGTCAACCTCGACGACCTCGACAAGTCGCGGTGGATCAACCTCACCGGCGCCTCCGGACACGCCTACAGCGCCCACTACACCGACCAGACGGACAAGTGGGCCGACGGTGAACTGCTGCCGTGGTCCTTCACGAAGGACGCGGTCGAGAAGAGCACGAGCGACACCCTGGTGCTCGAACCGTGACACCGCGCCCCGCCTGACGGGAAGGGCCCTCCACGCACGCGCGTGAGGGCCCTTCCCGTGTACGTGCACCACGCGCACGGCACGCCTCAGGCGGGCGGCCGGAAGCGCCGTACGCCCGACGGTGTCACCACCGCGTGCACCGCCCGGTCGTGGGGTTCCCGCGGTACGCGGTCGACGACCTCGGAGTCGTACAGCAGCACCAGCAGCGCCGGACCGGCCCCCGCGCGCTCCAGCCGGGCGAGCACACGGTCGTACGAGCCCCCGCCGCGGCCCAGGCGCACACCGCGGGAGTCGACGGCGAGGCCGGGCAGCAGCACGGCGTCGGCCTCCGTCACCGCCTCCGGCCCGAGGCGCTCGCCCGCGGGTTCCAGGAGGGTCATCCGGCCGCCGTACCGGACCCGTACGAGGTGGTCCGCCCCCTCGTACACGCCCCAGTCCAGGTCGTCGTCGGCCAGCAGCACGGGCAGCAGGACCCGCACCCCGCGCGCGTGCAGGGTGTCGAGGAGGGCGAGGGTGCCCGGTTCGCCGCCGACGGAGACGTACGCCGCGACCGTGCGCGCGCGGGCGAGTTCGGGCAGTTCCAGGGCGTGCCGCGCCAGGGCGTCCGCCGTCCCGCGCACGTCATCCGCCGGCAACCCGTTCCTCACCGAGAGGATCGCTCGTCGCAACTTTCGCTTGTCAGGCTCGGCATCGTGTCCGATCCGGCTCACACATTGCTCCCGTACTGTTCCGAACTCGTTCATATGAGAGTGAATTAACCGGAGCCACAGAGGACGCACAAAGGCACCGGATAAGGTTCGTTCATGACTGAGTCGAACCCCAGGATCACCAAGGCTGTCATCCCCGCAGCCGGTCTCGGCACCCGCTTCCTGCCGGCCACCAAAGCCACTCCCAAGGAGATGCTGCCGGTCGTCGACAAGCCGGCGATCCAGTACGTGGTGGAAGAAGCGGTGTCCGCGGGTCTCGACGACGTCCTGATGATCACCGGCCGCAACAAGCGGCCCCTGGAGGACCACTTCGACCGGAACTACGAGCTCGAGTCGGCCCTGGAGAAGAAGGGCGACGCCGACCGCCTCGCCAAGGTCCAGGAGTCCAGCGACCTCGCGATGATCCACTACGTCCGCCAGGGCGACCCCAAGGGCCTCGGCCACGCCGTCCTGTGCGCCGCCCCGCACGTCGGCGACGAGCCCTTCGCCGTCCTCCTCGGCGACGACCTGATCGACCCGCGTGATCCCCTGCTCCAGCGCATGATCGAGGTGCAGGAGCGGCACGGCGGCAGCGTCGTCGCGCTCATGGAGGTCGCCCCCGAGCAGATCCACCTCTACGGCTGCGCCGCCGTGGAGCCCACCGCGGACGGCGACGTGGTCAAGGTGACGGGCCTGGTGGAGAAGCCGGACCCGGCGGACGCCCCCTCCCACTACGCCGTCATCGGCCGCTACGTCCTCGACCCGCGGATCTTCGGCATCCTGCGCGAGACCGAGCCCGGCCGCGGCGGCGAGATCCAGATCACCGACGCCCTCCAGCAGCTCGCCGCCGACGAGAAGGTGGGCGGCCCCGTGCACGGCGTCGTCTTCCAGGGCCGCCGCTATGACACCGGCGACCGCGGAGACTACCTGCGTGCCATTGTCAGACTCGCGTGCGAACGTGAAGACCTGGGCCCGGACTTCCGGACCTGGCTCCGCAGTTACGTAGCCGAGGAGATGTAGCCACGTTGAGCAGCGCCGCGCCCCACGACACCGGCCGGGACCACCTCTGGTCGGTGACCGAGCACCTGGAGGACATCCTCGCCGGCGTCCGCCCCCTGGAACCCATCGAGCTGCAACTCCTCGACGCCCAGGGCTGCGTCCTGGTCGAGGACGTCATGGTGCCGCTGTCGCTGCCGCCCTTCGACAACAGCTCCATGGACGGGTACGCGGTACGGGTCGCCGATGTCGCGGGCGCGAGCGAGGAGTACCCGGCCGTCCTGACGGTGATCGGGGACGTGGCCGCGGGCCAGGGCGAGCAGCCCCACGTCGGCCCGGGCGAGGCCGCCCGCATCATGACCGGCGCCCCGCTGCCGCCCGGCGCCGAGACGGTCGTCCCCGTCGAGTGGACCGACGGCGGCCTCGGCCAGGGCCCCGCCTCCCGGATGCGCGCCCACAGCGCGAACCCCGAGGGCGCCACCGGGCAGGTGCAGGTGCACCGCGCGGCCGAGGCACGCGCGCACGTGCGCGCGAAGGGCAGCGACGTGCGGGCCGGTGACCTGGCGCTCACGGCGGGCACCGTCCTCGGCCCGCCGCAGATCGGATTGCTCGCCTCGATCGGACGCGGCACGGTGCGGGTCCGCCCGCGGCCGCGCGTGGTCGTCCTGTCCACCGGCAGCGAACTCGTGCAGCCCGGCCTGGCGTTGGGCCCCGGCCAGATCCACGACTCCAACAGCTTCGCCCTCACGGCCGCCGCCGTCGACGCCGGCGCCATCGCCTACCGGGTCGGCGCCGTCACCGACGACGCCGACGTCCTGCGCTCCACGATCGAGGACCAGCTCGTCCGCGCCGACCTGCTCGTCACCACCGGCGGGGTGAGCGTGGGGGCGTACGACGTCGTCAAGGAGGCCCTCCAGTCCGTCGGCGACGAGGAGGACGGGGCGGGCGGCCGCGTGGAGTTCCGCAAGCTCGCCATGCAGCCCGGCAAACCGCAGGGCTTCGGCACGATCGGCCCCGACCACACCCCCCTGCTCGCGCTGCCGGGCAACCCGGTCTCGTCGTACGTCTCCTTCGAGCTGTTCGTCCGGCCGGCGATCCGTGCCCTGATGGGCCTGACGGACCTGCACCGGCCCACCGTCCGGGCGACGCTGCGCGCCCCGGGGACGGTGACCTCGCCCGCGGGCCGCCGCCAGTTCCTGCGCGGCACGTACGCCGACGGCTCGGTCACCCCCGTCGGAGGCGCCTCCTCCCACCTGGTCGCGGCCCTCGCCCGGGCCGACGCGCTGATCGTCGTCCCCGAGGACGTGGAAGCGGTGGAGCCCGGCACCGAGGTAGAGGTGGTCCTCCTCGGGTGAGAGTCCCCGCTTGGGGGTACCGTGTCGCGCACGACGAGGCCACGCGCCGCACCGCGAAACGCCCTGACCGGGAGCGCCACACCACATGAGTACGCAGGACCGACTGACGCACATCGACGAGGCGGGTGCCGCCCGCATGGTCGACGTATCCGGGAAGGACGTCACCGCGCGCACCGCGCGCGCGAGCGGGCGGGTTCTGGTGTCACCCCGCGTGGTCGAACTCCTGCGCGGGGAGGGGGTGCCCAAGGGTGACGCCCTCGCCACCGCGCGCATCGCGGGCATCATGGGCGCCAAGCGTACGCCCGACCTCATCCCGCTCTGCCACCCGTTGTCGGTGGCGGGTGTCAAGGTGGACCTGTCGGTGGCGGACGACGCCGTCGACATCCGGGCCACCGTGAAGACGACCGACCGCACGGGCGTGGAGATGGAGGCCCTCACCGCGGTCACCGTGGCGGCGCTCACCGTGATCGACATGGTCAAGGCGGTCGACAAGGGGGCGGTCATCACGGACGTACGCGTGGAGGAGAAGACCGGCGGCAAGTCCGGCGACTGGAGCCGGGCATGACGGCGCCCGTCGATCCCCCGATCGGCCCCGCCCTCGGCGCGCCGTACGCGGCCCTGGTCGTGACCGCCTCCAACCGCGCCTCCGCGGGCGTGTACGAGGACAGGGGCGGCCCGCTGGTCGCGGAGGGGCTGCGGACGTCCGGCTTCGCCGTGGACGGGCCGTGGGTCGTACCCGACGGGGATCCCGTGGAGGAGGCTTTGCGCGTCGGCGTGCAGGCCGGTTACGACGTCGTCGTCACCACCGGCGGCACCGGCGTCTCACCCACCGACCGCACACCGGAGGCGACCCGGAGCGTGCTCGACCGCGAGGTGCCGGGCATCGCCGAGGCCATCCGGGCGTACGGCCGGGAGAAGGTGCCCACGGCCGCGCTCTCGCGGGGGCTCGCGGGGGTCGCCGGGGGCACGCTGATCGTCAATCTGCCGGGCTCCACCGGCGGGGTGCGGGACGGCCTGGCCGTACTGGAGCCCCTCCTGGTCCACGCCGTGGACCAGATCCGCGGCGGCGACCACCCACGACCCGGTGGGGGTGCGAGCTGAACAGCCCAACCTGGCCCGTCGTGCTGGCGGACGGCGATGTCGTCCTCCGGCCGATAAAGGCGCGCGACCAGCAGGCCTGGCGGGAGGTCAACCGGCGCAACCGGGACTGGCTGCGCCCCTGGGAGGCGACCATCCCGCCGCCGACCCCCAGCGGTCCGGTCGTGCACCGGCCGACCTACCGCCAGATGGTCCGTCATCTGCGCCGTGAGGCGGGCGCGGGCCGGATGCTGCCCTTCGTCGTCGAGTACCGGGGGCGGCTCGCCGGGCAGCTGACGGTCGCCGGGATCACCTGGGGTTCGATGTGCTCCGGGCACGTCGGGTACTGGATCGACGAGGCGGTCGCGGGCCGGGGCGTGATGCCGACGGCCGTGGCGCTCGCGGTCGACCACTGCTTCCGTACGGTCGGTCTGCACCGCGTCGAAGTCTGCATTCGCCCGGAGAACGAACCGAGCCGCCGTGTCGTGGAGAAACTGGGATTCCGTGAGGAGGGCCTCCGTCCCCGTTATCTCCACATCGACGGCGCCTGGCGCGACCACCTCGTCTTCGCGCTCACCGCCGAGGAGGTGCCGGACGGTCTCCTGGCCCGCTGGCGCAGCGCCCGGGCGCGCGACACGCCCCGTGACACGCCCCGGAACACCGCGTAACCCGCACTTATGTTCGAGAATGCGGGTGACGCCGGGTAACCGGACTCATAAATGAAATAAATGTTCGAAGTTGATCGGCTGTCGACCGTCTCAAAGCGTTAATTACGCGGTCCAGCCGGGCCGCTGATCGCATCGGTCACAAAAAAAGCTCGAAATATCAGCCAGATCGTGCGACACACCGGCGCAATTGGCAGATGGCCTCACGCAAACCCCTCTACCGTGTGAGGCGTGAGCAGCAGCGGCCTCATCTACGCAGTCATCGTCGGGGCCTGGGCCGCCTACTTGGTGCCGATGTGGCTCCGTAGGCAGGACGAGCTGAACGAGGCCCGTCCGACGGAACGCTTCAGCACC
>NZ_JAVRHI010000223.1:0-30125 GCF_034105845.1 Streptomyces sp. CRN 30
CGGCCGCCCACCCCGTACGGGGTGGGCGGCCGCCTCCCATCCGCGGTCCTAGAGTCCGTAGGTCTTGCCGATGACGTCCCGCTGGATCTCGCTGGTCCCGCCGTAGACCGTGGAGACGACCGCGGCCCGCAGGTGGCGCTCCATGTCGAACTCCGTGGTGTAGCCGTAGCCGCCCATCATCTGCATGCCCTCCAGCGCGGTCCGCTTGGCGATCTCGGTGGCCTTCAGCTTGGCCATGGACGCCTCGCGCGGGAACAGCCGGTCCGGCTGCGCGTCGCAGTCCAGGGCCACCTCGCGGACCAGCAGCCGGGTGCACTCGATCTCGGTGGCGAGATCGGCGATCCGGTGCCGCAACGCCTGGAAGGAGCCGACGGGCCGTCCGAACTGCTCACGTTCGCGGACGTGGGCGAGGGCGTCGTCGAAGGCGCGGCGCGCCAGGCCCAGCATGTTCGCGGCCAGGAAGAGCCGCTCGTGGTTCAGGCCGGCCATCAACTGCCGCCAGCCGTCGCCCACCCGGCCGACGACGGCGTCGGCGGGCAGCCGTACGCCGGTGAGGAAGACGTCGTTGACCTCCCGGCCGCGCATGGTCTCGATGCCCCGCACCTCCACGCCCGGGGCGTCGGCGGGCAGGTGGAACATGGTCAGACCGCCGTGCTTGTCCTTGCCGGTGCGCGCCACCAGCAGGATGCTCCGCGCACAGTGTGCGTTGGAGATCCAGGTCTTCTGACCGTCGATCACCCAGGTGCCGTCCCCCTCCTGCCGGGCCCGGCAGCGCAGCGCGCCGACGTCCGACCCGGCCCCCGGCTCCGACATCGCGATGGACAGGACGTCACCGCGCACGGCGCCGGACAGCACCTCCCGCCGCTGCCGCTCGGTGCCGAACCGCTCGTACGCCTTCGCGGTGATGACGGTGGTGACGAACCCGCCGCACGGGACCATCCCGTACGAGGTCTCCTCCAGGAAGAGGCAGGCGTCGGCCAGCCCGCCGCCGGAACCCCCGTACTCCTCGGACAGGCACACCCCGAGCCAGCCCAGGCCGGCCAGCCTCCCGTACAGCCCGGGGTGGTGGTCGTCCCGGCCGCCCCCGGTCAGCGCGTCACGCTGCTCCCGGGTGCCGCACTCGCGCTTGGCGAAATCGCGTACGGCCGCGGCGAAAGCGATCTGTTCCTCGGTGAGTCGACTGCCCATCAGGTCCTCCGGGATCCGGGTGCCGTTCGGCGGTTCGGTCGGGTACGCGCAAGCAGGTGAGTCGGGTGAGCCGGTGAGTGACAAAGATATGCTAGTTGTTTCACTATCTCTCAGGGAGATGTTCGCCGGTATCGTGAGGAGCACCATGAGAACTGACACGAACGACTCCTGGCTCACCCGGGCCCTCGCCCCGCCGGAGCCGGAGGACCGCATGGCGCGGCGCATCCTCGACGCGGCACTGGAGCAGTTCACCCTGCTGGGCCTGCGCCGCTCCTCCGTGGACGACGTCGCCAAGCGTGCCGGTGTCTCCCGGGTCACCGTCTACCGGCGCTTCCGGACCAAGGACCAGCTGGTCGAGGAGACCCTGCTGCGCGAGCTCGGCCGGTTCTTCGAGCGGCTGGACTCGGCGGTGGCGCCGCTGCCGACCATGAAGGAGCGGGTCGTCGAGGGCTTCGTGACCGCCCTGCGCCACACCCGCGCCCATCCGCTCTTCGGCGGCCTGCTGCGCCTGGAGCCCGAGGTGGTGCTGCCCCACCTGACCGTGCAGGGCGCATCCACGCTCTCCGTCACCGTCGAGTACCTGACGGTCCACCTGCGACGCGCCCAACAGGCCGAGGGCCGCCCCGACGACGACCCGCGTCCGGTCGCCGAGCTGATGGTGCGGGTCGCCGTGTCCTTCCTGCTCAACCCCGCGAGCTGCATCGAGATGGAGGACGAGGACCAGGCCCGGGCCTTCGCCCGCCGCTACCTGGCCCCGCTGCTGGACGCCTGACCGGCCGGACCGTCCGCTCGCGACGGGGTACGGCCGGCGGGCGCCGCCCGGCCGTTCAGCGGCGCCGGTGCAGCGCCCGCGCCAGCCGCACCGCGCGCTCCCGCGTGGCCTCCGGAACCGTGAAGGAGGTCAGTGCGACCGGCGGGGCGAACCGCTGCACCGTCGTCGACTGCACGTCGGTGAAGGCGCGCAGCCCCTCCGCGCCGTGGATCCGCCCGAAGCCGGAGTCCCGCGCACCGCCGAACGGCAGCGCCGGCACCGCGGCGAACCCCAGCACCGAGTTCACCGACACGGCCCCCGCGCGCAGCCGCGCCGCGATCGCCGCACCGGCGCGTCCGCCACGGCAGAACACCGCGGCGCCCAGGGCGTAGCGCGAGGCGTTGGCCCGCTCCACCGCCTCGTCCACGTCGGCCACCGCGTTGACCGCCACGACCGGCCCGAAGGTCTCCTCCGTCATCGCTGCCGCGTCCTCCGGAACGCCGGTCAGCACGACCGGTGCCACGTACGGAGCGCGCACCGACCCGGGCCCGCCCAGCAGGGCCCGCGCACCCGCCGCGACCGCACCGGTCACATGCCGCTCGACGACCGCGACCTGCCCCGGCAGCGTCATCGGGCCGTAGGCGGCGTCCGCCCCGGCACCCGGGCGCAACGCCCCGGCCCGCTCGACCACCCGTTCGCACAGCGCCGCGTGGATCTCCCGCACCGCGTACACGCGCTCCACCCCCGCACAGGTCTGCCCCGCGTTGCCCATCGCGCCCCACACGATCGCGTCGGCGGCCGCGTCCAGGTCCGCGTCCGCGGTGACGATCACCGCGTCCTTCCCGCCGCACTCGGCGAGGAACGGCGTC
This sequence comes from Streptomyces sp. CRN 30, assembly GCF_034105845.1. Taxonomy (NCBI): domain Bacteria; kingdom Bacillati; phylum Actinomycetota; class Actinomycetes; order Kitasatosporales; family Streptomycetaceae; genus Streptomyces; species Streptomyces sp. CRN 30. The sequence goes on from NZ_JAVRHI010000223.1 coordinate 2,809, forward strand.
AGCGTCTCGGCGCACACCGCCATCACCTTGCGGGCCGTCCCCGGCGACCCGGTGAACGCCAGCTTGTCGACCCCCGACCGGGCGAGGGCCTCCCCGGTGGACGCCGCGCCGGTGACGGTGGTGAGCAGCCCGGCGTACTCGGGCACCGCGGCGTCGAAGAGCTCGGCCGACAGGACCCCGGTTCCCGGGGCCAGCTCGGACGGCTTGAAGACCACCGCGTTCCCCGCGGCCAGGGCGTAACCGATGGAGCCCATCGGGGTGTACAGCGGGTAGTTCCAGGGGCCGATCACGCCGACCGTGCCCAGTGGCCGGTGCACCAGCGAGGCCCGCTGGTGGACGGCGAACACACCCGTGCGCACCGTTCGCCGGCGCAGCACGCGTCCGGCGGTGCGGGCGGCCCAGCCCAGGTGCTCCAGCGTGAGGACGACCTCCAGCGCGGCGTCGCCGGCCGGCTTGCCGGTCTCCTCGGCGATCGTGCGGGCCACGGCGTCCAGGTCGGTGGCGAGGGCCCTCTTCCAGCGCAGCAGGTGGTCACGGCGCCCGGACGCGGGCAGCGCGGCCCAGCCGGCCTGCGCGGTCCGGGCCCGGGCCACGGCGCGCAGGACCTCCTCCGGTCCGTGCACCGGGTGCTCGGCGAGGGGCTCGCCGGTGGCGGGGGAGTGCGTGGTGAAGGTCGCGGCGCGTGGTGCGGCGGCCGCGGTGGTGTCGGTCATCGGGTCTCCTGACGGGGAGATCCGGCGGCGGACGGCCGCACCGGCGCGGAGGAACGTTCCGGCGGCGTCTCGTCCCGGAGCGGGGCCGCCGGACGGGAGTGCGCCCAGTGCGGACCCAGGTCGTCCAGGGTCCAGCCGAAGGGGTAGGTGCGCGCCCTGGGCCTGCGCGGTAACCACTCCGGCCGCCCGGGCAGCAGGCGGATCAGCGCGGCCCTGGTGCGGAAGCCACGGTGCACGGCGACCCGCAGCCAGCGCGGCTCGGGGCGGAAGCCGAGCGCCCTCAGCAGGGGTTCGTCCAGGACGGCCAGCGAGGCCCGGGAGACCAGCCGCCGTACCGGGGCCGGGTACCAGGCGGCCTGGACGCGCAGGGTGGCCGCGGCGACCCTGCGGTTGGCGGGATCGTAGGCGAACATCTCCCGCTCGTAGTCGTCGTGCAGCCGCTCGAAGGCGGCATAGGTGTCGGGCACGCCGGTGATGCCCATCATCTCGCCCATCCGCCGCCCCACCAGCGCCAGGCTCTCGGTCTCCTGCGCGCACAGGCGCCGCCAGCCGAACCGGTCGATCCACCGCTTCGGCCCCACCACCGTGGTGGCCAGGACGTAGAGGAAGTCCTCGTTGGGGATCCGGTACCGCCCGTGTATGCGGTTCAGGTGGCGGGCGGCCGCCCGGCCGTGCTCCGAGTCCATCCCCTCCCGCACCATCTCGTACGTGATCAGCACCGTGTCGTCGTACCGCTTCTGACCGGCCCGTTCGAACTCCTGGGTGCGGTCCAGGAGCCGGGAGATGCGCGGGACGCCGTAGTCGCGCAGGAAGGCGATCGACGTCCCGTGGAGATAGTCGCGCGGGAACTCGTAGTGGGTGATCCACCGGTAGATCCGCTCGTGGTCCTGGAGCGGATCCATCTGCTGGATGCGGCGGAGCCGGCTGTAACGGCTCATGGGTGGTCCCTCCCGTCGGAATCATGACCACCAGCCCGCGGCGCGTGAGTGAGCAGGTCGGAGAAGCGGACGGCTGCCACGTCGACCGGCACCCGGAGTCGATGAGTCGAAGATACTGAAAGTATTGACTTGTTTCATCGAGCGTCAATACCCCGGACGCGACGGCGGCCCGCCGCACGAACGCGTTCGCCGGTGCGAAATACTTCTCCGATGGGTTCACGCACTTCCCCGGGCGGCCGGCCGATCGCGATACGGAGGGCCGTCGCGGGGGACGCCAGACGGCTCACCCGGCTCGTGCGTGGCTCAGGCGCCTACCGGGGCAAGTACGCGGCCGCAGTAGCGGGCTACCGGGTCGGTCCCGACTACATCGAGGCCCACCGCGTCTTCGTGGCCGTCGGCGCCGACGAGCAGGGGAGCCGGGTGCTCGGGTTCTACTCGCTCGTCCTCGACCCACCGGAACTCGACCTGCTGTTCGTCGCCGACGAAGCGCAGGGACGGGGCATCGGACGACTGCTCGTCGCCCACATGCGGTCCGAGGCCCGTGCCGCCGGACTCGACCATGTCACGGTCGTGTCCCACCTCCCCGCCGCGGATTTCTACCACCGCGTCGGTGCGGTGCGAACCGGAACCGTACGCGCGAACCCACCCGCCGTACCGTGGGACCGGCCCGCATTCGAGTTCCGCATTCCTTCGCAATGACGCGGTGAGCCGGCTCGCGGCTGCCGGGCCGCCGCCCTCGCCATCGAGCGGGTCGAGCGGGTCAAGCGGGTCGAGCGGGCCCGGCTTCCGCCGAGCCCGCCACGTCGGCTCCCTGCCGGAGCCGGACCCGCGTGTCGTGCCGTCAGCGCTGCAGTGTCAGCAGACCCGGACGGTAGGGCAGGAGGGGGTAGTCACCGCCCGAGCTGGGGCTGCGCCCCTGGTAGAGCAGCTGCAGGTGGCAGGGGTCGACGGTCATGGTCTGATCGGGGCCGGTGCGGAGCAGTTCGCCGTGGCTGATGTCGTTGGTCCAGGTGGCGCCACTGTTGGCCTTGCCGGCGAAGGGGTTGCCCTCGGTCGTGGCCTGGGGTGTCCACGAGCCGTTCAGACTGGTGGCCGTGAAGGAGCGGAAGTAGCGGCCCTGCGAGCCGATCGCCTCGACGATCATGAGGTAGCGGTTCTGGCCCTGCAGCTTGTAGACCTGCGGGGCTTCGAACAGGTTGTTCGTCGTATCGCTCATGACCACGGTCGAGGCCGTGCCGAAGCTGCCCGGGAAGTTACCGATCGGCATACTGGCCCGGTAGATCTTGCCGTTGTCACCGGCGAAGAACAGGTACATGTTCGTCCCGTCACCGATGAGCGTCTGGTCGATGGGCCCGGTCGGGGAGCCGGTGATGCTTCCGGAGAAGAGCACCTGCGGGGACGACCAGCCGTTCGGGTTGGTGGGATCGCTCGACGTCCGGTAGGAGAAGGCCGTCCCGCCCCACTGGTAGGCGAGCACCCAGATGTTCTTCGGCGCGAAGTAGAAGAGCGTGGGCGCGACCGTGGCACTCGACATCGTGTTCTGACTGGCCGAGGCCATCTCCGACCAGTTGGTGAACGGGCCGAAGTTCATCGAGCCCCAGCTCGTCCCCGTGTCGTGCGTGGTCGCGTAGACGAGCTGCCTGCCGTTGTAGGGGGCGACGGTGAAGTCCTTGAGCGAGACCCATCCCTGCTTGGGCTGAGCCAGTGCGCCCGTCGACGTCCAGCGGTACGTCGACGGAAGATCGCACTGTCCGGGGTCGTCGGCCCCGACCCGGACGAGCTGCCACTGCTGGTTGGCGCCGCCCCAGTCGTCGTACTGGACGATGTTCGCGTTGTCGGCGGTGGAGGCGCCCTGCACTTCGAGGGCCTTGCCGCTGTGGCGCGAGACGATCCTCACGTAGCCGTCCGGGCTGTCGGACAGCCGCCACTGCTGGTTGGCCGCGTTCAGGTCGGTCCACTGGACGATCGAGCCGCCGTTCGCGGTGGACCAGTTGTGGACGTCCAGCACCTTTCCCGAGTGGCGGGACTTGATGCGGTAGTAGCCGTCCCCCGCGTCGACGAACTGCCACTGCTGCTGGTTCTGATCGTTCCGGGTCCACTGGGTGATCCGGGCGCCGTCGCCGGTCGCCATGTTGTAGACGTCGAGGGCTCTGCCGCTGTTGCGGTTGACCAGCACGTATGAGGCGTTGGGGTCCACGGTCGCCGCGCCGGCGGGCTGGGCGCCGAGGAAGGCGGCCACCAGCAGCAAGGGCGCCAGAAGGGCGAGCAAGCGTCTCGGACGGACCGGTGACGGGTGGTGGAACCACATCGGAGGGCCTCCTTCGGGGGGTGGGGGTGAGGTGACCTCGATGAACTGCGGAGCAGTCGTGCCAGGGGAGAGAGGCGATCTCGAAATGTTTCGAGGAATTCCCGGAAGCTTCGACGCCACAAGGTAGAAATGCAGGGCCCTCAGGTCAAGGCCTGTCACCAAGTTCGTCGTGCAAACCGCCAGCACAGGGACAGGTTTTCCGTCCGGCTCGACGCGATCCCGAAAGTTTCGATCAAAGAACGGAAACTTTTTCTGCGGAAGGTGTTGACGGCTTTCGTCACTACCTCAATCATCCTGTCTGGGAAACCGGCCACAGTTCGAAACGCCGAACCACGTCTGCCCTGGGCGATCAGTGCCGCACGGCGGACCCCTGCACGGCTGCACGACGGATCCGCGCTCCACAGCGCTCCGCGTCACCCCCGCCGTACGTCACCGGACGGCCGCGTCCATCGGCCGGGCAGGGACGTACGACGCGTTTCCCTGCGCTTCAGTCCTTCACCGATCCCGGCCTTGGAGGCACAGTCATGGGCTCGTATGCCCGCCCCGCACCCGTTGTCCGCCGAACAGTACAGAAGATCCGCGGTCTGCTGTTGGCGCTGCTCGTCGGCGTCCTCGGTGTGGTCACCGCACTGGTCGCGCCGTCGGCCGCGCACGCCGCCGAGAGCACGCTCGGCGCCGCGGCGGCGCAGAGCGGCCGCTACTTCGGTACCGCCATAGCCGCGGGCAGGCTGGGCGACTCGACGTACACGTCGATCGCGAACCGTGAGTTCAACTCGGTGACGGCCGAGAACGAGATGAAGATAGACGCCCTGCAACCGCAGCGCGGCCAGTTCAACTTCACCGCCGGTGACCGCGTCTACAACTGGGCGGTGCAGAACGGCAAGCAGGTGCGCGGTCACACCCTGGCCTGGCACTCCCAGCAGCCCGGCTGGATGCAGAGCCTCAGTGGCAGCGCACTCCGCCAGGCGATGATCGACCACATCAACGGCGTGATGGGCCACTACAGAGGCAAGATCGTCCAGTGGGACGTGGTGAACGAGGCCTTCGCCGACGGCAGCTCGGGAGCCCGGCGCGACTCGAACCTGCAGCGCACCGGCAACGACTGGATCGAGGTCGCCTTCCGCGCCGCGCGCGCAGCGGACCCGGCCGCCAAGCTCTGCTACAACGACTACAACGTCGAGAACTGGACCTGGGCCAAGACCCAGGCCATGTACAACATGGTCCGGGACTTCAAGCAGCGCGGCGTGCCGATCGACTGCGTGGGCTTCCAGTCGCACTTCAACAGCGGCAGCCCCTACCACAGCAACTTCCGCACCACCCTGCAGAACTTCGCCGCCCTCGGCGTCGACGTGGCCGTCACCGAACTCGACATCCAGGGCGCCTCTCCCACGACCTACGCCAACGTGACCAACGACTGCCTGGCCGTCCCGCGCTGCCTCGGCGTCACCGTCTGGGGCGTGCGCGACAGCGACTCCTGGCGAGCGCAGGACACGCCGCTGCTGTTCAACAACGACGGCAGCAAGAAGCCCGCCTACAGCGCCGTCCTCAACGCACTCAACGGCGGTGACACCTCCACGCCCCCCGCGGACGGTGGACAGGTCAAGGGTGTCGGTTCGGGCCGCTGCCTGGACGTGCCCAACGCCAGTACCGCCGACGGCACCCAGCTCCAGCTCTGGGACTGCCACAGCAACGCCAACCAGCAGTGGACGTACACCGACGCCGGTGAACTCAGGGTCTACGGCGACAAGTGCCTGGACGCCGCCGGCACCGGCAACGGCGCCAGAGTCCAGATCTACAGCTGCTGGGGCGGCGACAACCAGAAATGGCGCCTCAACTCCGACGGAACCGTCGTCGGCGTCCAGTCCGGCCTCTGCCTCGACGCCGTCGGAGGCGGCACCGCCAACGGCACCCTGGTCCAGCTCCACTCCTGCTCGAACGGCAGCAACCAGCGCTGGACCCGCACCTGACAGGGCCCGCCACACGAACGAAGTCCCCCTGTGCCGGGTCGCCCGGAGGCTTCCGACGACGCCTCCGGGCAACCGGCTCAGGGCTTAGGGCGCTTCTGCCGGCGAGATGGCCGAGGGCGCCGGAGCCGGCGGCCACGTCACGTGGGTCGGGCAGACCGGGTTTCGGGGCCAGGGCCAGTTGCCCGGTCAGTGCGGGAACGGCGGCCCGGGCGAGCTGTTCGGCGTGGCGGTCGGTCGTGGTCGCCCGCACTGGAGTCAGGTTCGTCGGCCCCGTGCTCGTGGCCGTGCGGTCATCGCTCCCCGGCGAAGGAGCGCCCCGGGCCGGCGCGCGAGGCTCAGGCGTCGATGATGACGGGGATGATGAGGGGGCGACGGCGGTGGGTGCGGAACGCCCAGTTCGCCACGGCGCGAGCGACGAGCTGTTCGAGTTGGTGCGCGTCCCCGACGCCTTCCCCGGCCGCGGTGGCCAGGGTTTTCTCGATGACGGGGATGACCGGTTCGAAAGTGGTGTCGTCGTGGACGAAGCCCCGGGCCAGGAAGTCGGGGGGCTCGGTGAGGGCGCCGGTGTCCGCGTCGACGATCGCCACCACCGTGACCACGCCTTCGGCGGCGAGGGTGAGGCGGTCCTTGAGGGACGCCTCGGTGGCGCCGCCGACCTCCATGCCGTCCACGTAGACGTTGCCGGCGGGGACCTTGCCGGTGATGGACGCACGCCCGTCGACCAGGTCGACGACGACGCCGTCCTCGGCGATGACTACCCGCTCGGGGTCGACACCGGTACGGATGGCGAGGTCGCCGTTGGCCCGCAGGTGGCGCCACTCGCCGTGCACGGGCATGACGTTGCGGGGCTTGACGATGTTGTAGCAGTAGACGAGCTCACCGGCGCTGGCGTGCCCGGAGACGTGCACCTTGGCGTTGCCCTTGTGGACCACGTGGGCGCCCCACCGGGTGAGTCCGTTGATCACCCGGTAGATGGCGTTCTCGTTGCCGGGGATGAGGGAGCTGGCGAGCAGGACGGTGTCGCCCTTGCCGATGCGGATCTGGTGGTCGCGGTTGGCCATCCGGGACAGCGCGGCCATCGGTTCGCCCTGGGAGCCGGTGCACACCAGAGTGATCCTGTGGTCCGGGAGCTTCTCCAGCTCCTTCGTGCTCACGACCAGGCCGGAGGGGACCTTCAGGTAGCCGAGGTCACGGGCGATGCCCATGTTTCGCACCATGGACCGGCCGACGAAGGCGACCTTGCGGCCGTGCTGGTGGGCGGCGTCCAGCACCTGCTGGATGCGGTGCACGTGGCTGGCGAAGCTGGAGACGATGACGCGGCGCGGCGCGGTGCGCATGACCTGCTCGATCGCCGGGTTCAGCTCTCGCTCGGAGGTGGTGAAGCCGGGTACTTCGGCGTTGGTGGAGTCGGTGAGGAACAGGTCCACGCCCTCCTCGCCGAGGCGGGCGAAGGCGCGCAGATCGGTGATGCGGTCGTCGAGGGGGAACTGGTCCATCTTGAAGTCGCCGGTGTGCAGCACCATGCCGGCCCGGGTGCGGATCGCGACCGCGAGGCTGTCGGGGATGGAGTGGTTGACCGCTACGAATTCGCAGTCGAAGGGACCGAAGCCACGCCGGTCGCCCTCCCGCACCCGCACCGTGCGGGGCCGGATCCCGTGTTCCTTGAGCTTGGCCTCCAGGAACGCCAGCGTCAGCTCGGAGCCGACGACGGGAATGTCGGACCGCTCGCGCAGCAGGTACGGCACGCCGCCGATGTGGTCCTCGTGGCCGTGGGTGAGGACCACGGCCACGACGTCGTCCAGCCGGTCCCGGATCGCGGTGAAGTCCGGCAGGATCACGTCCACGCCGGGCTGGGTCTCCTCGGGGAACAGCACGCCACAGTCGACGATGAGCAGCTTGCCCGCGTGCTCGAAGACGGTCATGTTGCGGCCGATCTCACCCAGGCCGCCCAGGGCGATGACCCGCAGCCCTCCTTCGGGAAGGGGCGGAGCGGCTTTGAGGTCGGGGTGCGGATGGCTCATACCCTGACGGTACCTGGAAAGCGGGACAGGTGATCCATCGGCTGGGTGGTCCAGCGACCGTACGACTCGACCCCCGCCGCCGACGAAGACGTACTGGCGCTCAGGCGATCAGCAGACGGGTGGCGGCCGGACAGTCGGGCCGGCCGCGGGCCTGCCACCACCGGCGGATCGAGGCGACGGCGGAAGCGGCGGCGTGCGGCTCCGCGGCCTGCTCGACGAGGTCCGCCGCAGTGCGCACGCCGCCCCGGCGGCGGATCTCCTCACTTACGCCGGTCATCCGGTCCCGCGGACGGCCGTCCGCGGGCAGTCGCGCCGTACGGCCCCGTCGGTTCTCCGTCCGAGAAGCGGTACATGTCCAGCCGGACGCCGAAGCCCGGTTCGTCCGTCCGCCGGGCGTTGTCGTACTGCTCCCGGAACAGTGGCAGCAGCACCATCGGCTTGCCGAAGCGCAGGGCTCCGGTCCCGGTGCGGTCCGGCCGGAGACAGCACGAGGCACTGGTCACCGCGGGCGCCGTCACCCCGCAGGGCGCGTGACGTCGGGCGACGGTCGGAGAGCCCCGGCAGCGGAACTCGCGGACGAGGCGGGAGGGGGCAGGGAGTCCAGGAACAAGGCTCCCGCGAGGAGCCCGGCGCTGCCACGCGGGCTCCATCCCCGTACGTGGAGGTCGGCGTCCATGGCGGCCAGCGCCTCGGTTCCCGCGGTGGTCGCCGTGCCTCCTGCTTCCAGCACGGCGCGGGCCTGTGCGTGGACCTGGCGCAGTCCCAGCGGCCCGGCCGCGTGCAGGAGCTGACTGTCGCGCAGCGTCGACATCACCGTCAGCAGGGCGTCGAGGCGTGCCTGGGGCTCGGTGGCCCCGGCGCGGCGGGCGGCCAAGAGCACCGCGAGGGCGCTGCGCACATGGGGGAAACCGGCCTGTGCCTCGCCGCGTGCCCCCGCCGCTCCGTACTTGACCGACATGGCTGACCCCCGAGTGGGCCGCCGTGGGGCCCTGCGGTCGGGGTGCGCGGCGATCCGGCGGGCGGTCGCCGTGACCTCCTCACCGGTGGCGGACGGGTCGAGCGCCGCGGCTGCGACGAGCAGGCCGAGAACCCACAGGGCACCCTGGTGACCACCTCCGGCCAGACGCACCGAGTGTTCGGTACTTCTCCCTATCGCCCCCAGTTCGGCGCGCAGTCGGGGGGTGGGGTGCCCGGTGCGGGCGGCTGCGGCGGCCATCGCCGTGAGCCCGGGTGTCAGCGCCTTCGCCGACCAGCGCAGCGCGAGATGATCGAGCGTGCCGGAGCCGGCGGCCAGGTCACGCGGGTCGGGCAGACCGGGCTTGGGGGCCAGGGCCAGTTGCTCGGTCAGCGCGAGAACGGCGGCCCGGGCGAGCTGTTCGGCGTGGCGGTCGGTCATGGTCGCCTGCCCTGGGGTCGAGTTCGGTACGGCCGTCGCCCGTGACCGTCATGGGTGCGGCGGCCGACGACGAGGATGATGCGGAAGTGCTGCCGGCGGGCGGAGGCGCGTCGGCTCTGTGAGCGCGGCGCCCCTGTGCGCGTGGCCGTGCGGTCGTCGCTCTCCGTCGACGGACCGCACGGCCGGCTCACGCTGCCCCGTAGGTCACGTCACGCCGATGTGGGGGCTGTGGGCGAGGACGGACCGCCGGGCAGTCAGCCGTCGTCACCGTCGTCCACGGCGTCCGGGTCCACTCCTACCGTGATGGAGGCGGAGACACCCTTGCTGATGTTCCTCTTGTGGTACTTGAGGGTGAGCAAGCCGCCCGTGGTGCCGGTCTGGTCGTAGATCGTGTCCTCGGCGAGGGTCACGCGCGGGGTGTCGTTGGCCGAGTACGGCTCCACCTCGGCTGAGGCCCGGACGGCCTCCTCCTCGAAGTAGAGCTGCCCGGTGTGGCAGGTGCGGCCACCTTCGTAGCCGCCCTTGGTCCAGACTCCGTCCACATGCACCTTGGCGTGGATGTGCACGGCCCTGCTCGGGTACCAGCCCGGGAAGACGGTGACGAAGCGGACCCGGCCGTCATGACCGGTGCGCAGGGTCCCGCGGAGGTAGCGCCTGTCGTCGGTGGGCTCCTGGTGCTCGCCGGGGTCGCCCGTGGGTGTGGCTGTCGGTGTTGCGGACGGGGCCCCGCCGGGCGGGGGCGAGCTGCTGTCCTCGTATCCGGAATAGAGACCCAGCGCGTCGCAGTGCCAGATGTCGACTGCCGCGCCACGCACCGGACGGCATGTCACGGAGTCGATGACCTTGATGCTGAGGGTCAGGGGAATCCCCTCCCTGTCCTCGGTGATGTCGGTACGGATCTTGTCCGCGTCGATGTAGTAGGGACCTTCCATGGCCTGCGAACTCAGTCGGTAGCAGACCTCCGCACTTTCCGAACCGGTGTTCTGCGCCGCTATCGCCGACGCGTCCGCGGAGGTGTCTCGTGCGACGGCCAGGGCACCGCCTGCGCCGACCACGGCCACGGCGGCTCCGCCGGCGACGATCACCTGTCGGCGGGACGCGTTCCTCTTCGGCTCCGCTTCTTTCTCCTGGGGCATGGTCCCTCGGCTCCCTCGGTACGGGCGGGTCGTCCTAGACCGGCCTGGGCGGCTCACTGTCATGGACCTACCTGAGGCGCAACTGAAACGGACCGCGTCCCGCTGCTCGTGACCCGTCGTCCGTGCTCTCAGTACTCGCTCTGAGCTGGGGTTTTCAGAGCGGTCCGGGAATCCGGACCACGTACGTCCGAGTCGGCTGGAAGCCGCTCCGTGAGGGGCAGCAGCACGGTGAACTCGGTGTCCCCCGGCGTGCTGCGGACCTTCATACGGCCGTCGTGCGCCCGGACGATCGCGGCGGCGATCGCCAGTCCGAGACCGCTGCCGCCCGCTCGGCCGGCGGTGCGTGAGCGGCCGGTGTCGACCCGGGTGAAACGCTCGAACACCGTCGGCAGCAGTGCGTCGGGGATGCCGGGACCGTCGTCGTGGACCCGGATGACGCAGTGGGCTTCCGCGATCTCCGCCGTGACAGTGATCCTCGTCCCGGGCGGGGTGTGCATGCGGGCGTTGGCCAGTACGTTGGCCAGTACCTGATGGAGGCGTACGGGATCGCCGACGACCTCGGCCGAAGGGCTCACCCGCAGGAGTACCTGCCACAGGTGGTCGCCGCCGGCGGCGCGGGCGTCCCACACGGCCTCCGCGACCAAGGTCGCGACGTTCACCCCTGCCTTGCGCAGAGGGCGTCCTTCGTCGAGACGAGCGAGCAGGAGCAGGTCCTCGACCAGCCCCTTCATCCGCAGGGACTGCGCCGCGACGCGCCTCCAGGCCAGTGCCGGCTCGATCCGCCGGGTACCGCTGACCATGAGCTCGGCGTACCCGGCTATCGAGGCGAGCGGCGTGCGCAGTTCGTGACTCGCGTCGGAGAGGAAGCGCCGCATGCGTTCCTCCGTGTGCTGCCGCTCGGTGATCGAGCTCTCCACGTGCTCGATCAGGCGGTTGAGGGCGACGCCCACCTGGCTGGCCTCGGTGTCCGGACCGGTGGCGAGGGCCGGGACTCGGCTGAGCCCGCCGACCTCACCGCGGTGCAGAGGCACCCGGGCGACGTCGGCGGCCGTGGCCGCGACCCGGCTCAGGGGACGCAACTGCCGTCGCACGATGACGGCACAGGCACCGGCCGCGGTGACGAGCCCGGCCACGGCGATCAGTGTTTCCACCGCGACCAGGCGGTCGATGAGCTCAGTTGCGTCGTCCATGGGCAGCCCGGCGAGCACCGGCACCGTGACGTCGTCGAGGGCGATCAACCGGTACGCGCCGAGACCGGGAATGTCGCGGGTGTGCGCGGAGCCGTCCGGAGTGATGCCGTTCAGTGCCGCCCGCTGCTCCGCGGAGAGGGAGCGCCTGGTGCCCTGGTCACTCACCACCGCAGCGGCGAGAACCCGGCCGGAGGAGTCGTAGCGGGCCGCGAGCGCTCCGGCCGACTGCCCGGGCAGGTCGTCGAGGAAGCCGAGGTGGGTGGCGCTGTCGCTGCGGATGCGCAGGGCGTCCCGGTTGCGTTCGACGACTTCGTCGACGCACTGGTCCAGACTCTCGAGCACGAACCTGTTCTGTGCGAGCACGGTGGCGGTCGTCATGGCCGCGCAGACGGCGGCCAGGACCGCCGACACACAGATCACCAGTCGTGTCTGCAGGGGGCTGCCGTGTCTGCGGGACGCGTCCGCCCCGCGGCCGCCGCGAGGGGTCAGCACGGCGCCTCGCTCGCGGCCGGCCTGATGACGTAGCCGACCCCACGCACGGTGTGGATCATCGGCGCCCGCCCTTTGTCGATCTTCGACCGCAGGCTGTAGATGTACACCTCGACCAGGTTGCCCTCGCCGTCGAACGAGCTGTTCCACACGTGGTCGAGAAGCTGCGCCTTGCTGAACACCTGCCGGGGACTGCCCATCAGGAACCACAACAGGTCGAACTCCTTGGCCGTGAGAGTGACGGGTGTGCCACCTCGCCTCACCTCGCGGCTGCGCTCGGACAGCGTCAGGTCCCCGAGCGCGCGCACCGGCTCCCGCGCGGGAGGAGCGCCGTTGTCCGCACCGGAGCGGCGTAACAGCGCGCGCAGCCGCAGTATCACCTCCTCCAGAGAGAAGGGCTTGGTCACGTAGTCGTCAGCTCCGGCCGACAGGCCCTCCAGGCGGTCCGGGAGCGCGTCACGGGCGGTGAGCAGCAGAACGGGCAGCTGGGCGTTGTGGTCCCGGAGCCGGCGCAGCACGTGGAGGCCGTCGGAGTCGGGCAGCATGCGGTCCAGCACGACGGCATGCGGCTCACATCCTCGGGCGAGCCGGACGGCGCTGTGTCCGTCGCCGGCGACGAAGGGCCGCCACCCTGCTTCGGCGAAGGCGGCGGACAGCAGATCCGACAGCTCCGTCTCGTCCTCGACGATCAGCATGCGGACATCATCATGGTGTGGGGCACAGAGATGAGGCATGCTCCCATTGTCCCGCGACGCTGCTCGGGAACCGTGTGCGGGAACAGCCGAACGCTTCACGCCTGAGCCCGCGCACGCGCGGAGCCGGGTGAGACCGTCGCTCGACGTGTCGGACGAGCGGCACGGGCCCCGCTCAACATCCTGACGCGCCGTCAGCGACTGATCCTGCCGACCCGGAGATCCTCGACGGAGCCACCGCTCCGGGTGGACGGGTTCACGACCGCAAGCACCAGTCCGCCAGGAGCTCCCGTGCTTGTCTCCCCGTCCGCAGGAACTGCCCCGACGGAGGTGCCGCACTCGACCGGCGGCTGGGCCGCACTTCCTGGGGGGGGGGCACGGGTGCGGGCGTCGGAGCAAGGGCCCTCGGAAGGCAGGCCGTGGCTCCAGCCCTCGTCGGCGGCCTCGTGGAGCGGACGTAATTCGACGCACCGCTCAGCTGCACGCCTCGGAGAGCGCCTGACGGGCGACCGCCCTGGTCAGGCGCCCTTCTCACACGTGTCTAGAAGAAGCCCACCCGCTTCGGCGAGTACGACACCAGCAGGTTCTTCGTCTGCTGGTAGTGGTCCAGCATCATCTTGTGCGTCTCGCGCCCGATGCCCGAGCCCTTGTAGCCGCCGAACGCCGCGTGCGCCGGGTAGGCGTGGTAGCAGTTCGTCCAGACGCGGCCCGCCTGGATGGCGCGGCCCGCGCGGTAGGCGGTGTTCATGTCGCGTGTCCAGACGCCGGCGCCGAGGCCGTACAACGTGTCGTTGGCGATCATCATCGCGTCGTCGAAGTCCTGGAACGACGTCACGGAGACCACCGGGCCGAAGATCTCCTCCTGGAAGATCCGCATGCGGTTGTCGCCCTCGAAGATGGTGGGCTGCACGTAGTAGCCGCCCTTCAGTTCGCCCTCGTGCTCGACGCGTTCGCCGCCCGTGAGGACCCTGGCGCCCTCCTGCCGGCCGATGTCCAGGTAGGACAGGATCTTCTCCAGCTGGTCGTTGGAGGCCTGCGCGCCGATCATCGTGTCCGTGTCGAGGGGATGCCCGGCCTTGATCCGCTCCGTGCGGGCGACCGCAGCATCGAGGAAGTCGGCGTAGCTGCCGTGCTGGACGAGCGCCCGGGACGGGCAGGTGCACACCTCGCCCTGGTTGAGGGCGAACATCGTGAAGCCCTCGAGCGCCTTGTCACGGAAGTCGTCGTCCGCCGCCCAGACGTCGTCGAAGAAGATGTTGGGGGACTTGCCGCCGAGTTCGAGCGTGACCGGGGTGATGTTCTCCGAGGCGTACTGCATGATCAGCCGCCCCGTCGTCGTCTCGCCCGTGAACGCCACCTTCGCCACCCGCGGGCTCGAGGCCAGCGGTTTGCCCGCCTCCACGCCGAAGCCGTTGACGATGTTCAGTACGCCCGGGGGGAGGAGGTCGGCGACCAGGCCGAGCCAGAAGTGGATCGACGCCGGGGTCTGCTCGGCGGGCTTGAGGACCACCGCGTTGCCCGCGGCGAGGGCCGGTGCCAGCTTCCACGTCGCCATCAGGATCGGGAAGTTCCACGGGATGATCTGCGCGACGACGCCAAGCGGTTCGTGGAAGTGGTACGCCACCGTGTCGTCGTCGAGCTCGGCGAGCGATCCCTCCTGTGCGCGGATCGCCCCCGCGAAGTACCGGAAGTGGTCGATCGCCAGGGGAATGTCGGCAGCCAGTGTCTCGCGGACCGGTTTGCCGTTCTCCCAGCTCTCGGCGACCGCCAGGGCTTCCAGGTTCGCCTCCATCCGGTCGGCGATCCGGCTGAGGACGCCGGCGCGTTCCGCCACGGACGTACGGCTCCAGCCCGGCGCCGCCGCGTGTGCCGCGTCCAGCGCGCGCTCCACGTCCTCGGCGGTGCCCCGCGCGATCTCCGTGAAGGGCTGCCCGTTGACCGGACTCGGGTTCTCGAAGTACCGGCCGCCCGCCGGTGGCACGTACGCACCGCCGATGAAGTGGTCGTAGCGCGCCTTGTACGTGACGATCGCGCCGTCGGTACCGGGTGCCGCGTAACGCGTCATGGGGCCTGCCTCCCGCGAACACGCCGCCCGCCGTCGGGCGGCTCCGGGCGCGATGTTAGGGAGGGGGAGGTTGCGGGGACGTTGCGCCGTCAGCGGCGCTCCGGACGGGCGGGGCGGTCCGCCCCCGCCGGGCGCCACCACCCCGGGGGCGCCGCCAGCTCGGACTCCAGCTCCGCCAGCCGCGAGCGCACCGCCGCCGTCGGCCGGGCCGCGGCCAGCGCCTGCCACACGTCGAGGTCCGACTCGCCCCACGGCGCGTGCGCCCAGTCCGCCAGCAGGTCGGGGTCGCGCCGCGCGACGAGCGCCGTGCGCAGCGCGTCGGCGAGCCGGTGCCGCAGCCGCACCACCGCGGGGGCCTGCGAACCGGGCAGCAGCGGACCGCCGTACGCCGTCACCGCGGCCGTGACCGCTCCGGTCTCCAGCCTGCGCTCCACCACGGCGACGTCGGACTCGACCGCGGCCGTGAGCCGGTACGGGCGGGACACCAGCAGCCCGGGGCCGATCAGCCTGCGCAGCCGGGCCAGTTCCGCGCGCAGCGTCACCGGCGTCACCGACTCGTCCTCGTACAGCGCACAGAGCAACGCCTCGCCGGTCAGCCCCTCCGGGTGCCGGGCGAGCAGCACCAGGATCTCGCTGTGCCGCCGGCTGAGCCGGATGCGGCGGCCGCCCACCAGCAGCCGGGCCTCGGCGCGGCCCAGTGCGGTCAGTTCGAGCACGTCGTCCGACGTCCGGTGCGACGTCCCGGGCGGTGTCTGCAGCGCCAGCCGGTACTCCGCGGCCCGCGCCACCGCCTGCACGAAACCGAGGCTGTGCGGATGCGCGAGGCCGTCGCCCCCGGTGAGGTCGACCGCGCCGAGCACCCGTCCCGTGCGCGGATCGTGGATCGGCGCCGCCGCGCAGGTCCACGGCTGGACCTGCCGGATGAAGTGCTCGGCCGCGAACACCTGTACCGGCCGGCCCAGGGCGACCGCCGTGCCGGGCGCGTTCGTGCCCACCGCGCTCTCCGCCCAGCGGGCCCCCGGCACGAAGTTCATCCGGTCCGCCCGCCGTCTGGTCGTGGGGTGCCCCTCCACCCACAGCAGCCTGCCCTGCGCGTCGCACACCGCCAGCAGGTGCGCGCCGTCCGCCGCGAACGTGCCCAGCAGTTCGCGGACCACCGGCATCACCCGGGCCAGCGGGTGCTCGGCGCGGTAGGGACCGAGGTCCCCGTCCGTCAGCTCCACGCCGGCGCTGCCGTCCGGGCCGACCCCCGCCCGTGCCGACCGCCGCCACGAGTCGGCCACCACGGCACGTACGGACCGCTCCACCGCGCCGCCCCCGGTGAACCTGTCGTGGGCGCGGCGCAGGGCCCGTACGCGTGCGACGGGATCGGCCCCCGGCTCCAGGGCCACCCACGGATCGGTCAACCCGGCCTCCCCGGACTGCGCTGCGGCTCCCTCCATCGTCACTCCCGCCAGGGACCGGGACAAGACAGGTGCAGCAGCCCTCGCACGGCGGCGACGGCCGTCACACGGGCCCGGCGACGGCCGTCGCACGATCCGTACGGCTGTCGCACGGCCCTCACGGCCGTCGGACGGAGCCGACCAGCCGCAGGTAGCGCGGCCAGTCCCAGTGCGGCCCGGGATCCGTGTGGTCGGTGCCCGGTATCTCGTGGTGGGCGATGATGTGCGCGCGGTCCTTCGGGATGCCGTGCCGGTCGCAGATCGCCGCGGTGAGCCGGGCCGACCGCTCGTACAGGGCGTCGGTGAACCAGCCGGGCTCGTCCACCCAGCCCTCGTGCTCGATGCCGACGCTGCGCGTGTTGTGGGCCCAGTCGCCGGCGTGCCAGGCGATGTCGCGCTCCCGCACGCACTGCGCCACCAGCCCGTCCGCGGACCGTACGAGGTAGTGCGCGGACACCGCGCTCGCCGGGTCGCGGAAGACGGACAGGGTGTTGCGGTACGTCGTCTGCGTCACGTGGATCACCACGAGGTCGACGGAGCGGGGCTGTGGGCCCTCGGCCGCCGTCCGGTTGGACGGGGAGGCCGGTTCCCAGACACCCGACGGATGGTCGGGGGCCCGGGGGCGATCGCCCGCCCGGGGGCCGGGGAGCAGCGCGTACGGGAGCACGGCGAGGGCGGTACCCCGCAGTACGCGTCGTCTGCCGGGTGACGGGCTGGAGCGCTCCACGGGGTCCGCCTCTCCTGGGCCGGGCTCATGGCATGGCACGAACGTTCGGCGTTACGACAGTGATCACGCCAGGAGGGGCGCCGCGGTTTCATGCGCCCGGGTACGTGGTTTCGTTCGTCCGGTACCGGGCGGACCGTCCTGCGCCGGGCCCTACGGCCGCCCGGCCACCGCCGCCGGATCGTCGAGCACGCCCCACACCACCGAGTGCGCCGCGCCCAGCAGCGGCCCCTCGGGCCCCAGCCGCGACACGGTCACCGCGCGGGCGGGCCCCGTCGTGCGCCGCGTCAGCTCCCGCTCCAGCGGAGGCAGCAGCCACGGCGCCAGGCCGGCCAGCGCGCCGCCCAGCACGACCGTCTCCGGGTCCAGCAGGTTGACCGCGCCGGTCAGCGCGATGCCGAGCGCGGTACCGGCACCCCGCAGGGCACGCCGTACGTCCTTGTCGCCCTCGGCGGCGCGTTCGGCGAGCAGACCCACCCGGTCCTCGCCGGGTTCGAGCCCGGCCGCCCGCAGGACGGCCTCCTTGCCGGCGTACTGCTCCAGGCACCCGCGCCCGCCGCAGGCGCAGGCCGGCCCCTCCGGCCGTACCGGTACGTGTCCCAGCTCGCCCGCGAACCCGCGGGTGCCGCGCAGCAGCCGGCCGTCCACGACCAGGGCGGCACCGATGCCGACCGCGGCCGAGACGTGCAGGAAGTCATGGGGGACGCCCGCACCGAGCCAGAGCTCGGCGAGCCCGCCGAAGTTGGCCTCGTTGTCCACGGTGAGCGGCAGCGGCGGCAGGTCGCCGGGGAGCAGCGCACCGAGGTCTGTGTCGTGCCAGTCGAGGTTGGGCGCGCGGACCACCGTACGGGCGTCCCGCGCCACCAGCCCGGGCACGGCCACCGCCAGCCCGGCCGGCCACATCCCCTCCCGCTCGGCCCCGTCGATCACCTGCCGTACCAGCGCGGCCAGTTCCGCGAGCACCGGTCCGGGCGGACGGCCACGGTTCTCGGCATGCCGCACGGCACGCGCGCGTACCTCCCCGCGCAGGTCGACCGCGCACACCGCCAGGTGGTCGACGCCGACCTCGGCACCGATGCCGGCGGGTCCGCGCCCGCTGAGGGCGAGCGCCGAACCCGGCCGCCCCACCCGCCCCGGCCGCTCGGGCCCCAGCTCGTCGAGGAGTCCCGCGCGGATGAGCTCGTCCACCAGGGTCGAGACCGCCGCCCGGGTCAGGCCGATGCGCGAGGCGACGGCGGCACGGGACAGCGGCCCCTCGGCGTTGACGGTGTGCATCACCCGGGAGAGGTTGCGGCGCCGCATGCCCGCCTGTGTGTCGGGCAGCCTGCGGCCGGGACTCGTGGGATGGGCCTCGTGCAGCGGTGCGGTCATGCCTCCGTCGTCACTCCGTCACTCCGTCACTCCGTCATTCCGTTGTCCTGCTGTCCGGTTGTTCCGTCGCTGCGGCCGGACGTGCCCGGTGACCGGGGGAGCCGGGCAGGGACGCGCGCCGGCGCGTCAGTTGCCGCCGGGCTCCCGCGCCAGCAGGGGCGCCGCGTCGGAGAGTACCCCGGAGATCCTGGTCAGCGTCGTGTCGTCCCGTTCCACGGCCTCCAGCACGGGCCCGCGGGCGGTGTCCCAGCGCCGGGCGACCGCCGCCGGGTCCTCGCCGGTCAGCAGGGCCGCGGCCTGGGCGGCGGCACCGAGCGCCACCAGCTCCTTGGCCTCGGGCACCTGCACCGGACGCCCCGACAGTCGCCGTACCGTCTGCTGCCACGCCGTGCCCCGCGCGCCCCCGCCGATGAGCAGCAGTGGCGTGGAGCGGTCCGCGTCCTCGTCGAGCACCAGGTCCAGGGCGCCCAGCAGCGCGTGCACCGCGCCGTCGTAGGCGGCCTGGAGCAGCTGACCGGCCGTCGTGTCGTGCCGCAGCCCGTGCAGCAGGCCCGAGGCGTGCGGCAGGGCGGGGGTGCGCTCGCCGTCCAGGTAGGGGAGCAGGGTCACGCTCGTGCCCGGTTCGACGGCCTCACGGTCCAGGCCGAGCAGCGCGGCGACCCGGTCCACGGCGAGCGTGCAGTTCAGGGTGCAGGCCAGCGGCAGCCAGTCGCCGCGCGCGTCCGCGAAGCCCGCCACCGTGCCCGTCGGGTCGGCGCTGCGGCGCGTCGACACCGCGTACACCGCGCCCGAAGTGCCGAGGCTCAGCACCGGGGCGCCGGGCAGCAGTCCCAGACCGAGCGCCGCCGCCGCGTTGTCCCCCGTCCCGGGCGCGACCAGCGTGCCCTTGGCGAACGGCAGGTCATGGGCGTCCCGCACGGTGCCCGCCACCTCGCCCGGCCGGACGACGCGCGGCAGCAGCGCGGGGTCCAGCCCGACGTGCCCGAGGATCTCCTCGTCGTACGCCTCCGTCCCCGACGACCACCAGCCCGTCCCCGAGGCGTCACCGCGGTCCGTCGTGCCCTGCCCGGTCAGGCGCTCGGTGAGGTAGTCGTGCGGCAGGCGCACGGCGGCGGTGGCGCGGACCGACTCGGGTTCGTGCTCGGCCAGCCAGGCCCACTTGGTGACCGTGAAGGACGCGGCCGGCACGCTCCCGGTGCGCTCGGCCCACCACTTCGACCCGCCCAGTTCCTCCACCAGCCGGCGGCCCTGCGGCGCCGACCGCACGTCGTTCCACAGCAGCGCCGGGCGTACCGGCTCGCCCCGCGCGTCCAGCGTCACCAGCCCGTGCTGCTGGCCTCCGACGGACACGGCCGCCGCCTCGCGCGCGAGGTCGCCGCACTGGTCGAGGGCCGCGCACAGCGCGTCCCACCACTGCCGCGGATCGCTCTCCCGGCCCGCGCCGGAGGAGACGGTGTGCGGCGCCTGCCCGCTCGCCACCACCCGTCCGGTCGACGCGTCGACGACCAGGGCCTTGGTGGACTGGGTGGATGTGTCCACACCGACGACGAGCGGACCCTCGGTTGCGGCTGCTGACATCGGGCTCTCTCCCTCTTCCGCGGCTCGGACACCTCTGCGCCCGCCCTGAGACATCTCCCACCTCGAGGGCTTCCGCACCTCGAGACACCTTGCGTCTTCCCAGAGGTGCGTTCGCATACTAATTTGTTAAGCGCCATGACGAAATAGTCGGAGCGAAGCGAGCAAGGAGCCGTGGCATGAACTACCAGCCCACCCCCGACGACAGGTTCACCTTCGGCCTGTGGACCGTCGGCTGGCGCGGGAACGACCCGTTCGGCGACGCCACCCGGCGCGCCCTGGACCCGGCCGAGTCGGTACGGCGGCTGGCGGAACTCGGGGCCCACGGAGTCACCTTCCACGATGACGACCTGATCCCCTTCGGGTCCTCCGACAGTGAGCGGGAGGCGCACCTCAAGCGCTTCCGGCAGGCCCTGGACGAGACCGGCATGAAGGTGCCGATGGCCACCACCAACCTGTTCACGCACCCCGTGTTCAAGGACGGCGGGTTCACCGCCAACGACCGGGACGTGCGCCGCTACGCGCTGCGCAAGACGATCCGCAACATCGACCTGGCGGTCGAGCTGGGTGCCGAGACGTACGTGGCCTGGGGCGGCCGCGAGGGCGCGGAGTCGGGCGGCGCCAAGGACGTGCGCCTGGCGCTGGAGCGGATGAAGGAGGCCTTCGACCTGCTCGGCGAGTACGTCACCGCCCAGGGCTACGACATCCGCTTCGCCATCGAGCCCAAGCCGAACGAGCCGCGCGGCGACATCCTCCTCCCCACCGTCGGACACGCCCTCGCCTTCATCGAGCGGCTGGAGCGCCCGGAGCTGTACGGGGTCAACCCCGAGGTGGGCCACGAGCAGATGGCCGGGCTGAACTTCCCGCACGGCATCGCCCAGGCGCTGTGGGCGGGCAAGCTCTTCCACATCGACCTCAACGGCCAGCACGGCACCAAGTACGACCAGGACCTGCGGTTCGGGGCCGGCGACCTGCGGGCCGCGTTCTGGCTGGTGGACCTGCTGGAGAGCGCCGGTTACGCCGGGCCGCGGCACTTCGACTTCAAGCCGCCGCGCACCGAGGACCTGGACGGGGTGTGGGCGTCGGCCGCCGGCTGCATGCGCAACTACCTGATCCTCAAGGAGCGGGCCGCCGCCTTCCGCGCCGACCCGGAGGTGCAGGAGGCCCTGCGCGCCTCGCGGCTCGACGAACTGGGCCGGCAGACCGCCGACGACGGCCTCGACGCGCTGCTCGCGGACAAGTCCGCGTTCGAGGACTTCGACGTGGACGCGGCCGCCGCGCGCGGAATGGCGTTCGAGCACCTGGACCAGCTGGCGATGGACCACCTGCTGGGCGCGCGCGGCTGACGCTGTCCGGGGGACGGAACCACGGGGCGACGGAGAGGGAGGCGTGTGGTGGAGAGCACCTGCTGAGGTGGTCATCTGCGGCGCCTCCCTCGGCTCCCGGCCGCGCCCGGCCGGGAGCCGAGGCGTAGGTTCGCGGCAACTCCCGTGCGGGGGTCGCGGATCGACCGGCCGGGGTCGACTCTGGTCGTATGACCACGCCGCCGTCTCCGCCGCCGCCTCCGCCCCGGCCGCCGGGGCCGCCGGAGGACGCGCCGCCTCCGGGCGGTGGCGGTTTCGGCCCGCCGGCGGACGGTTACGGGCCACCGGACGGCCCCGGACCACCGGAGGACGAGGCCGGTGGCACTCCTCCGGGACACCGGAAACTGCTGCTCCTCCTGCTCACCGTGCTGGTGACCCTCGGCGCGGTCGCCGCCGTGGCTCTGGTGGTCACCGGAGGGAACGGAGCACCGGGCGAGAAGGTGCCCGCGGAGAGCAGCCGGGGGACGGAGCGCACCGCCACGCCGTCGTCGAGCCGTCCGCCCGAGATCCCGACCCAGCGTCCGAGCGGACTTCCCGGCGATCTGCCGACCGATCTGCCGACCGGGTCGCCGTCCGATCTGCCGACTGGTCTGCCGACCGGGCTGCCCAGCGAGTTGCCGAGCGGTTTCGCATCCCTCTTCCCCTTCGGCGGGCCGTGACGCCCTACCTGCCTACCCGCCCGTACGCCCGGGATCGTCGTCCCCTGCCGCCACGGCCAGTGCCGTCGCCGGGTCCTGGGCCGGAAGACCCGCCGGCACCCACTGCCCGGCCTGCTTCCGATACGGCCACCAGCGCCCGTCACGCCCCAGCCGCAGCTGGGCCGAACCACCGCTCACCGTCCACCGGTTGCCCGCGGCGCGCAACCGCGGACGCTCCTCCTCGTCCCAGGCCGCTTCGAGGGCCGCACGCGCGCGTGCCAGCGGCGTCCCCTCGGGGGCCCACTCGTCCTCCAGCACCGAGAGCGCGGCCGCGCCCCCGTACCGCCACGCGTGAACGGCGAGCGCCAACTCCTCCGGGCCGCGCCCGGATCCCCGGGCCAGACGCGTGAGGACCTCTTCCCCGGGGTCGCCCGCGGCGAGCCGGACGGCATCCTGCCCGACCGTCAGCTCTTCCCCCTTCGCCTCATGTGCCTCATGTGCCTCATGGGGGTGCTCGGCGCCGCCGAGCGCGTCGACGAGCAGCCGGTGCGCGTCCTCGGCGGCCCGGGCGGCCAGGAACTCCAGCGCGGCCGCGTCGACGCCCGCGGCGGGCCGGGCATCGGTGTCCAGGGAAGGGGGCGGGCCCGGCCGCGCGGGCGGCTCGGACGGCTCCGGGAGCGGCGGCAGGACGAGCCCGGCCACATAGGCCCCAGCGGCGTCCACGCCGTCCTCCGGCCCGCCACCGGACCCGCCCTGCAGTCCGTCCTCCAGGCCGCCCTCCGGGCCGTCCGCCGGAGCCCGGTCCGAACCGGCCGGAGTCGTGCCGGCCGAAGCGGTCCCGGCCGAAGCGGTCCCGCGTACCTGCAAGTCGTCCAGCAGCGACCGCTCCTCGCGCCCCCGCATCAGCAGCAGCACGAACGGATCCTGGTCGAGCAGGCGTGCCACCTGGTAGCAGAGCGCGGCCGTGTGGGCGCAGTGGTCCCAGGTGCCACAGTCGCATTCCGGATCGAGATCGCCGAGGCCCGGCAGGAGTTCGACGCCGGCGGCCGCGGCGTCCTCCACCAGGTGCGGCGGCATCTCCCGGTCCAGCAGGGCCGCGACGTGCCCGGCCCGTTCGACGGCCATGTCCAGGAAACGGTCCCATTGGTGCGTGGACAGCTCCTGCAGCAGGACGTCGGCACGGTGCGCGGTGCGGTCGCGGTCCTGCACGACCGCGGTGATGCGCCCGGGACGCACCGACACGGCGCCGACGGATCCCGCGCGCGCGAGCCTGCGCCCCGCCTTCACCTGCGCACCGTCGAGCGCCGCGTCCTCCAGCGCCCTCAGCCACGCCTGCCCCCACCAGGTCCGCGCGAATCCCCGGCCGTGCGCGGGCGGCAGCGCGGCGAAGGTACGCGCACCGTCGTGCTCGTCCGTGCTCATCGGAAGTCCCCTCGAAGTTCCACCAGGTCGGCCAGTTCGGCGTCGGACAGCTCGGTCAGCGCCGCCTCTGGGGAGCCGAGCACGGCCTCGGCCAGCTCCCGCTTGCGCAGCAGCATCTCGGCGATACGGTCCTCGACCGTGCCCTCCGCGATCAGCCGGTGCACCTGGACCGGCCTGGTCTGGCCGATGCGGTGGGCGCGGTCGGTGGCCTGCGCCTCGACGGCCGGGTTCCACCACCGGTCGTAGTGCACGACGTGTTCGGCCCGCGTGAGGTTCAGCCCCGTACCGGCGGCCTTCAGGGACAGCAGGAACACGGGGATCCCGCCCTCCTGGAAGCGGCCGACCATCGCCTCGCGCTCGTGCACCGGTGTACCGCCGTGCAGGAACTGCGACGGCACCCCCCGCGCGGCCAGGTGCCGTTCGATGATCCGCGCCATCGCCACGTACTGGGTGAAGACCAGAACGCCCGCTCCCTCGGAGAGGATCGTGTCGAGCAGTTCGTCGAGCAGTTCCAGCTTGCCCGACCTGCCCGCGCTCCTGGGACGTTCCTCCCTGAGGAACTGCGCCGGGTGGTTGCAGATCTGCTTCAGACCGGTCAGCAGCTTCACGATCAGTCCGCGCCGCTCCATGCCGCCGGCCCCGGAGATCTCCGCCAGCGTCTCGCGCACCAGGGCCTCGTACAGCCCCGCCTGCTCCTTGGTGAGGGACACGGCGCGGTCGGTCTCGGTCTTCGGCGGCAGTTCGGGCGCGATACCGGGGTCCGCTTTGCGGCGGCGCAGCAGGAAGGGTCGTACGAGCCGGCCGAGCCGCTCCGCCGCGACGGGATCACGGTTCCCCTCGACGGCCCGCGCGTACCGGGTGCGGAACGCGCCGAGCCTGCCCAGCAGTCCGGGTGTGGTCCAGTCGAGGATCGCCCACAGCTCGGAGAGGTTGTTCTCCACGGGCGTGCCGGTGAGCGCCACGCGCGCGCGTGCGCCGATGGTGCGCAGTTCCTTCGCCGTGGCCGAGTAGGGGTTCTTCACGTGCTGCGCCTCGTCCGCGACGACCATGCCCCAGTCCACGCCGGCCAGCCGGGGTGCGTCCAGGCGCATGGTGCCGTACGTGGTGAGCACGAACTCCCCGTCCGCCAGGCCGTCCAGGGCACGCCGTGACCCGTGGAAGCGGCGTACGGGCGTGCCGGGTGCGAACTTCTCGATCTCCCGCTGCCAGTTGCCCATCAGCGAGGTCGGGCAGACCACGAGCGTGGGCCCGGCCGCCGACGGGTCGCCCTGCCGGCGCAGGTGCAGCGCGATCAGCGTGATCGTCTTGCCGAGGCCCATGTCGTCGGCCAGACAGCCGCCGAGCCCGGACGAGGTGAGACGGGCCAGCCAGTCGAGTCCGCGCAGCTGGTAGTCGCGCAGGGTGGCGTCGAGCCCGGCCGGCTGTCCGACGAGCTCCCGGGCCCCCTGTCCAGCCGGGTCCGACAGCTGCTCCCGCAGGGCCGCCAGCCATCCCGTGGGCCGTACGTCGACCCGGTGCCCGTCGACCTCCGTGGAGCCCGCCAGGGCGGCACCGAGCGCGTCGATGGGCGTCACCTTGCGGTCCTGCCGGTCCCGGGCGCGGCGCGCCTCCTCGGGGTCCAGGAGCACCCACTGCCCGCGCAGCCGGACCACGGGGCGGCCGGCTTCGGCCAGTCGGTCCAGCTCCTGCCGGGTGAGCCGCTCCTCGCCCAGCGCGAACCACCAGCTGAAGGAGAGCAGGGTGTCGGCCGACAGGAAGGACGCGCCCGGACCACCGCGTACCCGGCCCCGACCGTCTCCCGGCCCGTCGTCCGATCCGTCGATCGGCCCGTCGATCGGCCCGTCGATCGGTCCGTCGTCCGGTGGTCCGATCACCGCGCGCGCGGTGAGCCCGCGCGCGAACTCCCTGGGCCAGTGCACGTCGACGCCCGCGGCCGTCAGCGACCGGCCGCCCTCGCCGAGGAGCTCGGTGACCTCGTCGTCGGCGAGATCGACCGAGTCGGGCACGGCGGCCGACAGCAACGGCGTGAGGGGTGGCCAGGCGCGCGCGGCGCGGCGCAGCGCGAGCAGGGCGTCCAGCCGCGCGCGGGAGCCGAAGCCCTCGACCCCGGCCCACACCGCCGAGGCGTCCGCGACGAGCGCCGGGTCGTCCACACCGTGCACCTGCGGCACGGCACGGAAGGACAACCGGGTCTCGTCCGCCACGGCCGACGCGAGCCCGGGCACCTCGATGCGCAAGGAGAGGCGTACGCCCGCGTCGTGTCCGGCGGCGACCTCGGCGGCCCAGGCCCGCTGTTCGGGCACGTGCTGCGGCTCCGGAGCCGCGAACGCCGGGCCGCCCGCCGCGAGCGCCGCCGCGGGGGAGCGGGGGAGCACGTCGACGACCGCGTCGAGGAAACCGCGCAGCAACCGCTCCGGATCCGGCAGCCGCAGCGGGCCACCACCGGTCGCGGTCATGGTGCCGGCCAGGGGTACGGCGTGTGCCTCGGGCGGCATCGCGGCGGCCAGCTCTCGGACCTGGTCGACGTGCTCCGCGCGCAGCGGACCCGCGCGCCACATGTCGTGCCCGGTCGCGGACAGGCCGGGCAGCAGCAGCCCCCGCGCAGCGAACCGCAGTCCGAGCAGCGCCGCCGTCGCCCAGAAGGCCGTCGCCCGGTGTGCCCGTGCGACGGCACGCGCGCGCGTGAGGACGGGCAGCGCGGAGCGCACCGGTACCAGGGCCGCGGGAACGCTCACCGCCTCGACACCGCTGCCGCTGCCGGCGGGCACGACGACGGTCAGCTCACCGGCCGTTGCGAACGAGGGCACGGGAGGCAGCTCCCCGTCGGTGCGCCAGAACGCCACGCAGCCGGTACGCGCCGGATCGCCGGGCACGAAGACGGCGCAGCAGTCGGCCAGTTCGTCGACGGTGCCGGTGAAGGGGGGTACCGCGGAGATCCTCTGTACGGCGATGACGCATTCCTCAAGTTTGACTACTGGAGTCGGAGTCGTTGAGGGTACAGCATCTCGTCGCCTCTCATCGGTGGCGGAACGGTGGCGTGGGTCACATACTGCTCGGAGCCCGCACCTCGCGGTTCCGAGGGCCTCCGGGCTCCGGATGCCCTGCGGCCGTGGCGTCCCCGGAGTTCGTCTCAGGGACGTATCAGGGACACATCAGGGTCGCGGCCAGGAACTGCCCGCGGCGCGGACCCGTTCTCAGGACGGACAGCGGCAATACGGGCAGCAATAGCGCCATCAGCGGTAGCACGGACAGTGGAACCACGGACAGCGGTAATGGCCGCGAAGGAGGCGACGAGATGTCGAAGAACGCGAAGATCGCCGCAGGGGGCGTGGCGGCAGGGCTGCTCCTGTGGATCTGGCTGCCTTGGTGGGTCGCCCTTCTGATCATCGTGGGAGTGCCGGCGGCGGCCTACCTCGCGCTGGACCCCGGGCAGCGGGGCAGGTTGCGCCGCGTGACGCGCAAGGAGCTCGGCCGCTGAGCCGGTAGCCGCCGGTCCGGCGCTCAGCCGGGCCGTACCGCCATCTCGTCCAGGGCCGCCAGCAGCCCGGGCAGTTCCCGTCCCCGTCCCACCGGAAGCACCTCTCCCGGCTCCTCGTCGAGGAGGACGAAGGCGATGTCGTCGGTCCTGGCCACCAGGGACCAGCCGGGACCGTCGACGCGGAGGGTCCGGGCGTCTCCCGGGGCGAACGAGGAACGGACGCGTCCGAGGGGCGGCGGCGCGTCCACGTACGCACGTGCCTGCGCGAGGACGCGGCGGATGCCGTGACGGGTGCCGTGCCCCTCGCCCGCACCGCCCTCCTCGCTGCCGCCCGCGCCGTGCCCCTCGTCGGCCGCGCCGTGACCCGCGCCGTGCCCCTCGCCGGCCG
>NZ_JAVRHI010000224.1:0-19334 GCF_034105845.1 Streptomyces sp. CRN 30
CGACGCGAGGGTGCGCGCGGGCGGGGCGACGGGGGCGGGGGCGGCGGCCGGGGCGGCGGCGGGAGCGGGCTCCTCCACCGTGACGCCGAAGTCGGTGGCGATGCCCGCCAGTCCGTTGGAGTAGCCCTGGCCGACCGCGCGGGCCTTCCACGCGCCGTTGCGCCGGTAGACCTCCACGATGACGAGGGCCGTCTCGGCGCCGAGCTGCGGCGGGGTGAAGGTGGCGAGCACCGAGCCGTCGTCCGCGTCGCGCACGGTGGCCGTCGGCTCGACGCCCTGGAAGGTCTGGCCCGCCGCGTCCGGGCTCGCGGTGATGACGATCTTCTCGATGCCCGGCGGGACGGCCGCGGTGTCCACGGTGATCGAGTCGGGGGTTGACCCGCCGCCCGAGCGGTACGTCACGCCCGGGCCCGCGGGCTGGTTGTAGAAGATGAAGTCGTCGTCCGAGCGCACCTTGCCGTCGGCGGTGAGCAGCAGGCCCGATACGTCGAGCCGCACGGGCGCGGCGACGTCCACCGCGACACGGGCGGCGGAGAGAGGGATGTTCGAGCCGGGGGTCATAGCTGTCATGCCAGGTGGAACGAGCGAGGGTCCTTTGCCGTTCCCTTACCCGGCCGCCGATCGGGTACCGGTCACCGGCCTGACGTGGTGGCGGCCGATCGGCAGCATCAGGGGCTTGCCCGAGACGGGGTCCTCGATGATGCGGCTGTCGAGGCCGAAGACCGTACGGACGGTGTCCTCCGTCAGGACCTCGCCCGGAGCGCCGGCCGCGTGCAGCCGCCCCTCGGCGAGGGCGATGAGGTGGTCCGCGTACCGGGCGGCCAGGTTGAGGTCGTGCAGGACCATGACGACGGTGGTGCCGCGCACCCGGTTGAGGTCGGTCAGCAGGTCCAGGACCTCGACCTGGTGGCTGGCGTCGAGGAAGGTGGTGGGCTCGTCGAGCAGCAGCAGGTCGGTCTGCTGGGCGAGCGCCATGGCGATCCACACCCGCTGGCGCTGGCCGCCGGAGAGCTCGTCCACGGCGCGGTCGGCGAGCGCCGCCGTGTCCGTGGCGTCCAGGGCCGCCGCCACCGCCTCGTCGTCCTTGTCGCTCCAGCGGGCGAAGAGGCCCTGGTGCGGGTGGCGGCCGCGGCCGACGAGGTCGGAGACGGTGATGCCCTCGGGGGCGATCGGCGACTGGGGGAGCAGTCCGAGGGTGCGGGCCAGCTCCTTCGCGGGCAGCCGGTGCACCTCCTTGCCGTCCAGGACGACGCGGCCCTCGCGGGGCGCGAGCAGCCGGGACATGGAGCGCAGCAGCGTCGACTTGCCGCAGGCGTTGGCGCCGACGATGGCCGTGACCCGGCCCGGCGGCACGGCCAGGTCGAGGGAGTCGATGACGGTGCGGTCGCCGTAGCCGAGGCTGAGGTGCTCGGCGGCGAGGGAGTGGTTCGTGGTCACAGGGAGCCTCCCGCCCGGTTGGTGCGGATGATCAGGTAGACGAGGTAGGGCGCGCCGAGGACGCCGGTGACGACGCCGACCGGGAAGCGGGTGTCGAAGGCGAACTGGCCGGTGAAGTCGGCGACGAGGACGAGCAGGGCGCCGACGAGCCCGGCGGGCACCAGCAGGGAGGTGCCGGGGCCCACGATCCGGGCCGCGATGGGACCGGAGAGGAACGCCACGAACGCGATGGGTCCGCAGGCCGAGGTGGCGAAGGCGATCAGGCCGACCGCGGCGATGATCACCGTGATGCGGGTGCGTTCCACGCGGACGCCCAGGGCGGCGGCGGTGTCCTCGCCGAGCTGCAGCGCCGAGAGGTTGCGCGACTGCGACAGCAGGACGGGGGCAAGGACGACGAGGGCGACGGCGGCGGGCACGACCTGGTCCCAGGTGGTGCCGTTGAGGCTGCCGGTCAACCAGCGCATCGCCTCCTGGAAGTCCCACTCGGCGGCCTGGGACATCACGTAGGAGATGACGCTGTCCAGCATGGCGGCCATGCCGATGCCGATCAGGACCAGCCGGGTGCCGACGACGCCGTCCCGGAACGCCAGGGCGTAGATCAGCAGGGCCACGCCCAGGCCGGCGGCGATCGCGAGGGCCGACACGGCCGTCTCGCCGAGCGACAGGGTCACGATCGCGATGGCGGCCGCGGCGCTCGCGCCGGAGCTGATGCCGATGACGTCGGGGCTGGCGAGGGGGTTGCGGAGCATCGTCTGGAAGGTGACACCGGCCAGCCCGAAGCTGAGGCCCGCGACCACGGCGAGGACCGCCCGCGGCAGCCGCAGCCGCCCGACGGTGAAGGAGGCGCCCGGCACCTGCTCGCCGAGGACGACCCGGACGACGTCGTCGAACGGGTAGTTCGTCTGCCCGAACATCAGCGAGACGAGGAAACCGGCGACGACGAGGGCGCCCAGGGTGAGGACGACGAGGCGGCGCCGGGACGCGCGGCGGACGCGTCCGCGCTTGACGGCCCGTACCGTGGGGAGGGCGGCCTCCTCGGCCGGGGGCCGGGTGACGACGGGGGCACTCACAGGGCACGCACCTTCTGCCTGCGGACGATGTAGATGAAGAAGGGGCCGCCGATCAGCGCCGTCACGATGCCCACGTCGATCTCCGCGGGGCGCGCCACGACGCGTCCGACGACGTCGGCGGCGGTGAGCAGGGAGGCGCCCAGCAGCGCCGAGAGCGGCAGCAGCCAGCGGTGGTCCACCCCGGTCAGCAGTCGGCAGGCGTGCGGCACGACGAGCCCGACGAAGCCGATCGGCCCGGCGATCGCGGTCGACGCGCCGCACAGGACGACGGCGCCGAGCGCGGCCACGCCCCGCAGGACGGCGACGCGTTCCCCGAGTCCGGCCGCGAGGTCGTCGCCCAGCGCGAGGGAGTTGAGGCCCCGCGCCGACAGCAGGCAGACGGCGAAGCCCACCGCCAGGAAGGGCAGCACCTGCCCGATGCGGTCGAAGGACGCGCCGCCGACGCCGCCGATCTGCCAGAGCTTGAAGCTCCCGGTGACGTCGTTGCGGGGGAGGATGACGGCGGTGACGAGCGAGGCGAACGCCGCCGAGGTGGCGGCGCCGGCGAGCGCGAGCTTGAGGGGGGTGGAGCCGCCCCGGCCGAGCGAGCCGACCGTGTACACGAACAGGGCCGTCAGAGCGGCGCCGCCCATCGCGACCCAGATGTAGCCGGTCGCCGAGGTCAGGCCGAAGAACGCGACCGCCGTGACGACGGCCAGCGACGCCCCCATGTTGACGCCGAGGACGCCGGGGTCGGCCAGCGGGTTGCGGGTGACGCCCTGCATGACGGCACCGGAGAGCCCGAGCGCCGCGCCGACCAGCACGGCGAGCACCGTACGGGGGATGCGTTTGGTGGCCGCGGCCTGTTCCAGGGTGGTGTCCGTGCCGCCGAGCGCCGCCCACACGTCGGACCAGGCGACGCTGCGCGACCCGAGGGCGACGGAGGCGATCATGACCGCGGCCAGCACCAGGAGCGCGGCGAGCAGCCACAGGGCCCGGACACGGGCCGGACGCCGCACGAGGGCGGCGTCCGGCACTGCAGGGGTGTCTACGCTCGTCACTTGACCTTGTCCGCGGCCTCGGCGAGCGCGGCGACGTAGTCCTCCAGGACGTAACTGATCGCCAGGGGCGTCGGGTTCGCCGCGGTCGCCACGGGGCCCGAGCCGGAGAGGAAGGCCGTGGAGCCGCGCTGGATGGCGGGGAGCTTCGACAGCAGCGGGTCGTCCTCGAGCGTCTTGACGAGCTCGGCGTCACCGTAGCCGGTGATGATGTCGACGTCGTTGAAGACGTCGATCTGCTCGGCGCTCTGCGACCCGGAGAACTTGTCCGTGCCTTCAGAGATTTTGGCCATGCTGTCCGGGATCTTCATCCCGAGGTCCTCGAAGAACTGCGTGCGGGTGTCGTGCGCGGTGTAGAAGCCGACCTTGCTGACGTCACCGGGGTCGACGTGCGTCATGAACATCGCCGACTTGCCCTTGAGCTGCGGGTACTTGGCGGCGGTCGCCTCGATGTCGCCCTCGAGGTCGGTGATCAGCTTCTCACCCTCGTCGGCGAGCCCGATGGCCTTGCTGTTCACGCGGATGATCTCGCGCCACGGCGTCGCCCAGGCGGCCTCCGGGTAGGCCACGACCGGGGCGATCTCGCTCAGGGTGTCGTAGTCCTGCTGGGTGAGGCCCGAGTAGGCGGCCAGGATGACGTCCGGCTGCGTGTCGGCGACGGCCTCGAAGTCGATGCCGTCCGTCTCGTCGAAGAGGACGGGCGTGTCGGCCTTGAGCTCCTTCAGCCGCTCCTCGGTCCAGGGCAGGACGCCGTTGTCGTCGTCGTCGCCCCAGGTGGCCTTCGCCATGCCGACCGGCACGACGCCGAGGGCGAGCGGCACCTCGTCGTTGGCCCAGTTGACGGTGGCGACGCGCTCGGGCTTGGACTCGATGGTGGTCGTGCCGAGGGCGTGCTCCACCGTCAGGGGAAAGGCCGCGGCGGAACCGCTCGCCTTCGACTCGTCGGCGGCGGCCGTGTCGTCGGCCGTGTCGGAGCCGCCGCCGCAGGCGGCGAGCCCCAGCATGGCCACCGTTGCCACGGCGAGCGAGCGCAGGCGATATGAACGCATGATTCGTACTCCACTGTCCGAAAGCCAGGGGTGCCGGTCCTCGCACGCCTGGATATGGGAATGCCGTCGTGGAGCGGTGCACCGTACTGGGCAAGTTACTTAGGTAAGGCTTGCCTTTGAGGGACTTTAAGCGGTGGTGATCAGTGTCGCAATCGATCCTTTGAGACAGGGGATGTAGCGATCGGGACAAGAGCGGGCGCCTCAAGAAGCGCGGAACATCCCCGGAGTCAGCCCCGTCGTCCGCCGGAACGCCACCCCGAAGGCGCTCGCCGAGCGGTAGCCGACCTGCTCCGCGACGGCCTCCACGTCCCAGCCCCGGGTGAGCAGCGCGACCGCGTGCTGGGCGCGGACCGCCGCGATCCAGCGCGCGAAGCTGGTGCCCGTCTCGGCGTTGAAGGCGCGGGTGATGGTGCGGGGGCTGACGCCGAGCTCGGCCGCCCAGTCCGTCAGTGTCCGCAGGTCGCCGGGGTTCTCGCGGACCGCCTCGGCGATCGGGCGCAGCAGGTCGGAGGTGGGCGCGTGCACGAGCAGCTCGCGCGGCGAGGGTTCCAGCACGTCGAGCACCATCGCCTCGGTCGTCGCCCGTGAGGCGGGGGAGAGGCGGGCGTCGCCGAGCCGCTGCAGGAGCAGCCGCAGCAGCGGGGTGATCTCGACGGCGACCGGGGTGTCGGAGATCGAGGTGGTGGTGTGGAAGCCGAGGAAGATCGCGCGCAGCCAGGTGCCGGCGATCGCCGAGCCGGAGTGCAGGACGCCCGCGGGCATCCACAGGCCCAGCGCGGGCGTGACCGTCCAGACCCGTGCGCCGACCACGACCGTGGAGGAGCCGCGCTCGTTCCAGAGCAGCTCGTGGAACGGGTGGGAGTGGTCGTTCCAGGTGATGTCGCGGGGGAAGACCTCGTCGTACCCCACGATGGTGAAGGGCGTGTCCACCGCGCCCGGCGCCAGCACGGGCAGTGAGCGGGTCTCGCGGGTCATGCGCGCACGCCGGAGCAGGGACCGCGGCCGGGAACGCGGGAAGGGTGGGAGGCGTGTCGCATGCCTCCCACCCTAAGCACCGCGAGAAGGTGCCGAATACCTACGGATCTCCCTACGGAACGACCACGATCTTCCGGCCGACGCCGGCCGCGAACTGCTCCAGGGCCTGCGGGTACTGGTCGAGCGGCAGGCGGTCGCTGATGAACACGTCGGGGTCCAGGACCCCGTTCGCGAAGAGCTCCGCCGCACGCTCGTAGCTGTGCAGGACCGCCATCGAGCCGGTGATGGTGATCTCCTGGTTGTAGATGCGGTACGGGTCGATCTCCACCCGCGTCGCGTAGTCCGCCACGCCGAACTGCAGGAACGTGCCCGCCTTGGCGACGCGGTTCAGGCCGTCCTGGATGGCCTTGGCGTTGCCCGTGGCGTCGATGACGAGGTCCCAGCCCTGCGGACGGTCCAGCTCGTCGGGGGTCGCGGCCGATCCCGTGACGCCGAGCTGTTGGGCGGTGGCCAGGCGGGCCGGGTTCAGGTCCACCATGTCGACGCTCGCCGCACCGGTGCGCTTGGCGAGCTCCAGCATCATCAGGCCCATGGTGCCGGACCCGTAGATCAGGACGTGGGCGCCGAGACGGGACTGGAGGACGTCGTAGCCGCGGACCGCGCAGGACAGGGGCTCGATCAGGGCGGCGTCCTGGGTGCGGACGTGCTCGGGGAGCTTGACGCAGTTGGCGACCGGGGCGACGGCGTACTGCGCGGCGCCGCCCGCCGTGGTCACGCCGATCGCGGCCCACCGCTCGCACATGTTGTTGTGGCCGTTGCGGCACTGGCGACATTCGTAGCAGTACAGGGACGGGTCGACCGCGACCCGGTCGCCCACCGACACCTCGGTGACCTGGGTGCCCACGCCGACCACCTCGCCCGCGAACTCGTGTCCGGGGACGATCGGCAGCTTGGGCGCGAACTCGCCCTGGAGGATGTGCAGGTCGGTGCCGCACAGACCGCAGGCGGCCACCTCGACGACGACCTCGCGCGGGCCGGGCGTCGGGTCGGGGACCTCGGCGACGACGGCCTTCCCCACGGACTCGATGACGGCGGCCTTCATTTCACGGCTCCCAACGACAGGCCCTGGACCAGCTTGTCCTGGGCGGCGAACCCCGCGGCGAGCACCGGCAGGGAGATGACGAGCGACGCAGCGCACACCTTGGCCAGGAACAGGCCCTGGCTGGTGATGAAGCTGGTCAGGAAGACGGGGGCGGTCTCGGCGACCACACCCGTCAGCACTCGGGCGAACAGCAGTTCGTTCCAGCTGAAGATGAAGCAGATCAGGGCGGTGGCCGCGATGCCCGGGGCCGCGATCGGGGCCACGATGCGGGCCAGCACGGTCGGCAGTTTGGCGCCGTCGATCTGGGCGGCCTCGATGACCGCGACCGGGACCTCCGCCAGGAAGGACTGCATCATCCAGACGGCGATCGGCAGGTTCATCGAGGTGTAGAGGATGACCAGCAGCCAGATGTTGTCCAGCAGCCCCGTGTTCTTGGCGAAGAGGTAGAGCGGCAGCAGCCCCGCCACCGCCGGCAGCATCTTCGTGGACAGGAAGAAGAACAGGACGTCGGTCCACTTCTTCACCGGCCGGATCGACAGCGCGTACGCCGCCGGGAGCGCGAGGAGGAGGACGAGGAGCGTCGACGTCAGCGAGGCCACCGTCGAGTTGATCAGCGCAGGCCAGGGGCTGGCGCCGCCGCCCGCGCCGAAGAACTCGCGGTAGCCGTCCAGGGTGAGGGAGGCCGCGAAGGACGGCGGGTTGGTCGCGGCGTCACTCTCCGAGTGGAACGACGTCAGCGCCATCCAGGCGATCGGGAGGAAGAAGAGCAGGCCGACCACCCAGGCGAGGACGCCCAGGCCGGCACTTTTCAGACGCTTGCCACGGGCGCCGGGAGGGGCGGTGGCGGGGGCGGGAGTACGGACCGCGGTGGCGCTCATCAGCGCGACACCTCCTCGCGGAACAGGGACGAGACCACGCGGAGCGCGAACGTCGCGATGATGAGCGAGCCGATGACGACGAGGACGCCCGCGGCGGAGGCGAGACCGTTCTCGTGGGCCTGGTAGAAGGTCTGGTAGACGGTGTACGGCAGGTTCGCGGTGCCGAGGCCGCCCGAGGTGAGCGTGAAGACGGCGTCGAAGTTCTGCACGATGTAGATCGAGCCGAGCAGGGCGCCGAGCTCCAGGTAGCGGCGCAGGTGCGGCAGCGTGAGGTGGCGGAAGATCTGCCAGCCGCTCGCGCCGTCCACGCGGGCGGCCTCGATCTGCTGGTGGTCACGGCTCTGCAGGCCGGCCAGCAGGATCAGCATCATGAACGGCGTCCACTGCCAGATCAGCGAGGCCTCCACCGCGAGCAGCGGCATCTCGGATATCCAGTCCGGCTGCGGGCCGCCCACATAGCTCAGCAGGCCGTTGAAGAGGCCGTACTCGGGGTTGAACAGCACGTGCTTCCACATCAGCGCCGCGGCGACCGGGACCACCAGGAAGGGGGCGATCAGCAGGGTGCGGACGATGCCGCGGCCCTTGAACTTCTGGTCCAGGAGCAGCGCGAGGAGCAGGCCGAGGACGAGGCTGACCAGCACCACCGTGACGGTGAGCAGGATCGTCGTCCAGACCGAGTTGCGCAGGTCGGCGTCGCCGAGGACTTCCGCGTAGTTGGCGAGGCCGGCGAACTCACGGGCGTCGGGGTAGAGCGAGTTCCAGTCGAACAGAGAGATCACCAGCGTGGCCACGAAGGGCAGCTGGGTGACCACGATCAGGAAGATCAGGGCGGGCAGCAGCGGGGCCCGGGTGGCCCAGGCGCGCAGCTTGCCGTTGGGTGCCTTGCCGGGGGCGGCGGCGCGTTCGGTGGAAGCCGGGGGTGTCGTAATGGCGGTCATCAGCGTCCCTCGTAGTCCTCGGAGATCTGCTCGGCGAGTTCCTGAGCCTTCTTCAGGGCCGAGTCGACGGACTGGCGGCCGGCGATGGCCGCGCTGATCTCCTGGGAGACCTCGGTGCCGAGATCGGTGAACTCGGGGATGCCGACGAACTGGATGCCGGGCGCGGGCCGCGGCTGCACGCCCGGGTCGGTGGGCCGGGCCTGCTCGATGGCCTCGCGGGTCATCTCCTGGAAGGAGGCGGCCTCCGCGACGTAGTCGGGGTTCTCGTAGGTCGAGGCCCGCTTGCCCGCCGGGATGTTGGACCAGCCGATCTCGTCGCCGACCAGCTGCTCGTACTCCTTGCTCGACGCCCAGGAGACGAACTCCCAGGCCTTGTCGTGGTTGCGGGAGGCGTTCTGGATGCCCCAGGCCCAGGTGTAGAGCCAGCCGGCGGACTCGGTCTCCTCGACCGGCGCGGGCGCGTACCCGAGCTTGCCCTTGACCGGGGAGTCCTCGGCCTCCAGGGAGCCGGCCGCGGAGGTGGCGTCGTACCACATGGCGGTGTTGCCCTGGGTCATGTTGTTCAGGCACTCGGCGAAGCCGGACTGGGCGGCGCCGGACTGGCCGTGCGAGCGCACCAGGTCCACGTAGAACTTGGTGGCCTTCTCGA
Organism: Streptomyces sp. CRN 30; assembly: GCF_034105845.1. Lineage (NCBI taxonomy): Bacteria > Bacillati > Actinomycetota > Actinomycetes > Kitasatosporales > Streptomycetaceae > Streptomyces > Streptomyces sp. CRN 30. Next base: position 9,136 of record NZ_JAVRHI010000224.1, read on the forward strand.
ACTCGGGGGAGTCCAGGCCCGCGTTCCAGTCCTCGTCGAACCAGGTGCCGCCCATGGTGTTCACGACCGTGGTGAGCGGTGCCATCGCCTCGCCCCAGCCGGGCAGCCCGCGCAGGCAGATGCCCTTCATGCGCGACTCGGCTTCGTCGACCTGCGCGGCGAGCTCGGCGACCTGCTCCCAGGTGGGCTTCTCCGGCATGGTGAGGCCGTGCTTGTCGAAGATGTCCTTGCGGTACATCAGGAAGGACGACTCGCCGTAGAACGGCTGCCCGTACAGCTTGCCGTCGTCGCCGGTGAGCGACTGGCGCATGGGCTCGAGGATGTCCTCCTGGTCGAAGTCGGCGTCCTCGGCGACGTAGTCGTCCATCTCCTGCAGCCAGCCGTTGCGGGCGTAGATGGGGATCTCGTAGTTGCTCAGGGTGGCGACGTCGTACTGGCCGGCCTGGTTGGCGAAGTCCTGGCTGATCCGGTCGCGGACGTCGTTCTCCGGCAGGACGGTGAAGTTCACCTCGATGCCGGTCTCCTTGGTGAAGTGGGCCCGGGTGAGCTTCTGCAACTCGACCATCTGCGGGTTGTTCACCATCAGGACGTTGAGGGAGTCGCCGCCGGAACCCGCCCCGCCCGCTCCGGTCCAGCAGCCGGAGAGGAGGGGGGCGAGCAGCGTCCCTACGGCGGCGACGGCTATCGCGCCTGGCCGCCGTCGGCTCGGGGTTCGCATGGATCACTCCTGGACGTATGGGGATATAAGGGTGGTTACCGGGGCGTGTCGGCCCCGGGGCGGTGGGGGTGGTGCGGTGGTTCAGACCCGGATGACCTGCGGGCCGAGCAGGGAGTAACGGTGGGCCTCGGAGGCCGGTAGCAGGGTGCTCGTGACGATCGCGTCCAGGGCGCCGATGTCGCCGAAGCGGCAGAAGCTGACCGCTCCGAACTTGGTGTGCGTCCCCGCGAAGACGGTGCGCCGGGCGGCCCGGATGGCCTGGGCCTTCACCTCGCTGACGGCCGGGTCGGGGGTGGTGAGGCCGTGGTCGCGGTTGATGCCGTTGGCGCCGATGAAGGCCAGGTCGATGACGAAACCGGCCAGCATCTTCGTCGTCCAGTGGTCGACGGTCGCGAGGGTGCCCGAACGGACCCGGCCGCCGAGCAGCAGCACGGTGGTGTTGCCCGCTTCGGCGAGGGAGCCCGCGGTGGTGAGCGAGGCGGTGACGACGGTCAGCGGCCGGTCCCGGGGCAGTGCCTCGGCGATGAGCTGGGGGGTGAAGCCCTCGTCGACGAAGACGGTCTCGGCGTCGCCGAGCAGCTCGGCCGCGGCCGTCGCGATCCGCCGCTTCTCGGGGACGTGGCTGGTGGCCCGGAAGGCCAGCGTCGTCTCGAAGCCGGCGCTCTCCACCGGGTAGGCCCCGCCGTGGGTGCGGCGGACCAGTCCGTGGTCCTCCAGGGCGCGCAGGTCGCGCCGTACCGTCTCCTTGGCGACGCCCAGTTCGGCGGCGAGCGCGGTGACGTCGACGGAGCCCGAACGGCGGGCGGCCGTGACGATGGCACGCTGACGTTCTTCCGCACTCATGGCCGACACCGCTCTCCCTTGAACTGTGTTGTCCGATCACCTTGCCCGTTCGGGCTTCGGTTAATCCATGGGGAGAGTTCTACAGTGGGTGCGCGCCGCTGACCAGGCTTGTTGCACGTCCGATGATGCCCGTCTGTGCCCGTTCCGATGCTCGGTCGCCCGTCACGGACCAGCGGTGAAGGTGGGATCGGGCATCGCGCGTGCCCGAACACGGCGGCGGGCGGGCCCGTTCGGTGCCCGCCCGCTCATGTCAAGGGCGCCGATGCGCCACGGAAGTCAGTACGGCCAGACCGGCGGATCGTTCACGAAGTGGCCGCCGAGGTGGGCGTGCGCGGGGTTCTCCGGGTCGAGTGCGCCGTGTTCCGCGAGGAGCTTCGCGGCGTACGGCTCGGAGTCGTCCCGCGGGTCGTAACCGAGGGCGCGGGCCGTCGAAAGGTCCCACCACAGACGGGTGTTGGCGGAGGAGCCGTACACGACCGTGTGCCGCACGTCCTCGGCGGTCAGCGCCGCGTGGAAGAGGCGGGCGCCGTCGGCCGGGCTCATCCACACCGACAGCATGCGGACGCTGGTGGGCTCGGGGAAGCAGGAGCCGATGCGCACCGAGACCGTCTCCAGGCCGTGCTTGTCCCAGTAGAGCTGGGCCAGGTCCTCGCCGAAGGACTTGGAGAGGCCGTAGAAGGTGTCGGGGCGGCGCGGGGTGTCGACGGGGATCAGGGGGGCGTCGCCCCGCGGGGCGGGGGTGAAGCCCACCGCGTGGTTGGAGGAGGCGAAGACGATGCGCCGCACCCCCTCCTCACGGGCCGCCTCGTACAGGTTGTACGTCCCCTCGATGTTGGCGCGGAGGATCTTGCCGAAGGGGGCTTCCAGGGAGATGCCCGCGAGGTGGATGATCGCGTCGACGCCCCGGACGGCCTCGCGCAGGGCCTCCGGGTCGGCGAGGTCCGCGACGATCGCGTCGGGTTCGCCCTCGACGGGCCGCAGGTCGAGCAGGCGCAGCCGGTAGCCGTACTCCGGGAGCAGCTCCCGCATCAGGGTGCCGAGTCCGCCGGCGGCGCCGGTGAGCAGAACGGTGCGGGGAGCGGGCATCCTCGGGTCTCCTTGGGGCGGCCGGCCGGGGCGGGTCAGGACCTGATGTGCGCATGTGTGTCCCGCATTCACATGCTTGGACCTTGTGACTAGTTAATGAGCTGCCCCCCGGTGCGTCAAGTACCGTGCGCGGACGCGCTTTCCCGGGCCGGGCCGTGCTCTGGCGCACGCCCGCGGGGCATGTTTACATCTCTGATCGCGGTGATCGCGGTGATCGCGGTGATCGCGGTCCCGCATCCGTGTCGAGGAGGACATGTGAAGGCGTCGGCGTTCGTCTACCCCTGGGACGTGAACGGGGACCCGGCGGCGGGGGAGTTCGTCGCGGGGCTGGGGGTGCGGCAGGCGACGCTCGCCTCCGCCTACCACTCCACCCGCGCCCTGACCCCCCGTCACCCGCACCACCGGATCGTCACGGCCGAGCACGCCGCCGTGCTCTACCCGCCGCAGGAGGCCCGGTGGTCGGGGCGGCGGCTGCGCCCGTACCCCGCGGGGGACTGGGCGCCCGGCGACGCGTACGGGGCGGCTGCCGCGACACTCGCGGACGCCGGCCTGGAGGTGCACACCTGGGTGGTGCTCGCGCACAACTCCCGCCTCGGCGCCGACTTCCCGGACACCTCCGTGGTCAACGCGTACGGCGACCGCTATCCGTGGGCGCCCTGCGTCGCACAGCCCGCGACCCGCCAGTACCTGGTGGACCTGGCCGTCGAGGCGGCCGTGCGGCCGGGCGCGGCGGGCACGGAACTGGAGTCGCTCGGCTGGTACGGGCTCGCCCACCTGCACGCCCATGACAAGACGGGCGGCGTGCGGCTCGGGGAGACCGGGCAGTACCTGATGTCGCTGTGCTTCTGCGGGACCTGCCGGGACGGGTACGCCGGCGTCGGACTGGACCCGGACGGGCTGGCGGTGGCGGTGCGCGAGGCGCTGGAGCCCCTGTGGCGCGGGAACCCCGCCGGCGATGACGACGACGGCCGGGCGGGCGCCGAGAAGGCGCTCGGCACCGAGCGGGCGGCGCTCACGCGCGCGTGGCGCGAGGAGACGGCCCGCCTCCTCCAGGAGGACACGGTCACGGCGGTACGGGCCGCCGCGCCCGAGGGCTTCCAGGTGCTGCTGCACGCCGACCCCGTGCCGTACCACTGCGGCGCCAACGCGGGCGTCGACGCCGGGCACATCCTCGGCGTGGCGGACGGCGTGGTCGTGCCCTGCACGGGCGGCTCTCAGCCGCTGACCCCGTTCGCGGAACAGGGCCGGGAAGGGGCCGTGCTGGCCGCCAACTTCACCATCGTGTCGGGCATGGGCGGCAGCCCGGCCACCCTGGCGGCGGACGCGGCCCGCGCGGCGGACCTCGGGGCGACCGAACTGCGCCTGTACCACGCCGGCCTGGCGTCGGACGGCGACCTGGCGGCGGTGCGGGAGGCGCTGGCCGGGCTGGGCTGATCACGGGCACGGTCACAGCCACGGCCCCGGAGGAGCCGTACCACCGGCAGCGGGCACATCGCCCCCACGGTCACCAGCTGCCGTACGCGGCGAAGCGGTGCTCCCCGAGCCGGCGCACCAGCGGGCGGCGGCGGACCCGGTCCGCGAGGGTGCCGAGCAGGGGGCCCTCCGTCCGCATGCCGGCCACCGATCCCGGGGTGGACGAGCCGAAGTCCGACACCACAGCTGGGATGAGGGGCAGCCCCGCGTCGCGCTCCCTTGGGAGCGCGCGTAATCGTCCAGGTCATGAGCATGATCGTGATGCTGGGACCCTGCCGACGGCATCGGGAGGATGCCCTGGGCGGCCGTGCGTCCCGTCGGGCAGGGTGGTAGGGCCCGAGTCGGCCGTCCGGCGTCGTGCTCCGGCCACCCTGCTCGGGTCGCCCGCACTTCTTTCGTCAGAAGCATTGACGAAACACAGGCGCACTTCTAGCTTCATCGCGTCGTACTTCGTACGTCATATATGAGACGCGATACGCGAGATCAGATATGCGAGCCCCGCCCGAGTACGGCCGTGGTTCCGTGCTGTCTCCGTGACCCCGAGAGGCGCGCATGACCTCTGTGCCCACGCCGATCCCCTCCAGGACGCAGTACGTGCTGGAAGGGATCAAGCACCGCATCCTGACCGGGGGGCTGACCCCCGGGCAGGCCCTGGTCGAGACCGAACTCGCCGCGCAGTTCGGGGTGTCCAAGACGCCCGTGCGCGAGGCGCTCAAGACCCTGGCCGGCACCGGACTCGTCGTGATGAGCCAGTACAAGGGCGTCACGGTGCGCATGGTGGACGCGGACATGGCGCGCGAGGTCTACGACGTACGGCTGCTCCTGGAGCCGGAGGCCCTGCGCCGGACCGTGCGCCGCGGCGCCTCCCTGGCGGTGGCCCGGGACGCGCTCGCCCGCTCCGACCGGGCGGCCGACACCGCCGAGAGATCCCTGGCCAACCGGGAGTTCCACCGCGCGCTGTACACGTCCTGCGGCAACCCGCTGCTCGGCCGGATGCTCGACGAGGTCCGGGACCAGGCCGCGCTGGTCTCCGCCGTCGCCTGGGCCGCCGATCCCTCCTGGGAGCGGGAGGCCGCCGAGCACCGCGACATCCTGCGGCTCGCCCTGGACGGCGACGCCGACGGAGCCGCCGCCGCCCTGCACGCGCACATCGCGTCGTTCGTCCGCCGGGCCTTCCCCGAGGCCCGCGAAGAGGAAGGTCATCAATGAGCAGCGTGACGTACCAGACCGGACGGACGGCCCTGGCCGACGTGGTGGCGATCCCGGTGACCCCGTTCGCCGAGGACGGCACCGTCGACCGGGACGTGTACCGGGCCCTGCTGCGCCGGCTGCTCGACGGCGGCGTCACCACCGTCACGCCCAACGGCAACACCGGCGAGTTCTACGCGCTGACCCCCGAGGAGCGCCGCCTCGTCACCGAGCTGACCATGGAGGAGGCCGGCGACCGGGCCGTCGTCCTGGTCGGCGTCGGGCACGACGTGCCCACCGCGGTCGCCTCCGCGGTCCACGCCCGCGAGGCGGGCGCGCAGATGGTGATGGTGCACCAGCCCGTCCACCCCTACGTCGCCGACGGCGGCTGGGTCGACTACCACCGGGCCATCGCCGAGGCCGTGCCCGAGCTGGGCGTCGTGCCCTACGTCCGCAACCCGCTGCTGCCGGGCGCCCGGCTCGCCGAACTCGCCGACGCCTGCCCCAACGTCATCGGCGTGAAGTACGCCGTCCCGGACGCCGCGCGCTTCGCCGGGTTCGCCCGCGACGCGGGCCTCGACCGCTTCGTGTGGGTGGCCGGGCTCGCGGAGCCGTACGCGCCCTCGTACTTCTCGGCGGGCGCCACCGGCTTCACCTCGGGGCTGGTGAACGTCGCCCCGTCCGTCTCGCTGAACATGATCGAAGCGCTGCGGGCGGGCGACTACCCGGCCGCCATGAAGGTCTGGGAGCAGATCCGCCGCTTCGAGGAGCTGCGCGCCGCCAACGGCTCCGCCAACAACGTGACCGTCGTCAAGGAGGCCCTCGCCTCCCTCGGCCTGTGCCGCCGCGACGTCCGCGCGCCGAGCAAGCCGCTGCCCGAGGAAGAGCGGGCCACCGTCGCCGCGATCGCCGCCGGGTGGGCGCTGTGACCGGGGAGGCGAGGAAGCCGGAGGAACTACGCAGCCACCAGTGGTACGGCACGGACGGGCTGCGTTCCTTCAGCCACCGCGCCCGCACCCGCCAGCTCGGCTACCTGCCCGAGGAGCACCTGGGCAAGCCGGTCATCGCGGTCCTCAACACCTGGTCCGACATCAACCCCTGCCACGTCCACCTGCGCGACCGCGCCCAGGCGGTCAAGCGCGGGGTGTGGCAGGCGGGCGGCTTCCCGCTGGAGTTCCCGGTCTCCACGCTCTCCGAGACCTTCCAGAAGCCGACCCCGATGCTCTACCGCAACATGCTCGCGATGGAGACCGAGGAACTGCTGCGCAGCTACCCCGTGGACGGCGCCGTGCTGATGGGCGGCTGCGACAAGTCCACGCCCGCGCTGCTCATGGGCGCCGCCTCCGCCGACCTGCCGGCCGTGTTCGTGCCCGCCGGGCCGATGCTGCCGGGGCACTGGCGCAAGGAGGTGCTCGGCTCCGGCACCGACATGTGGAAGTACTGGGACGACAAGCGCGCCGGGCTCATCGGCGACTGCGAGCTGGCCGAACTGGAGAGCGGGCTCGCCCGGTCGCCCGGCCACTGCATGACCATGGGCACCGCCTCCACGCTCACCGCCGCCGCGGAGGCGCTCGGGGTGACCGTGCCGGGCGCGTCCAGCATCCCGGCCGTGGACTCCGGGCACGACCGGATGGCCGCGGCGAGCGGCATGCGGATCGTGGAGCTGGTGCGCCGGGACCGGAGGCTGTCGGAGATCCTCACCCAGGAGGCGTTCGAGGACGCGGTCACGACCGTGCTCGGGCTCGGCGGCTCCACCAACGCGGTCATCCACCTGATCGCGATGGCGGGCCGCGCCGGCGCGCGGCTCACGCTCGACGACTTCGACCGGATCGCCCGCACCGTGCCGGTGCTGGCGAACGTCCGGCCGGGCGGACAGAAGTACCTGATGGAGGACTTCCACTTCGCGGGCGGCCTCCCCGGGTTCCTCTCCCGCATCACCGACCTGCTCCACCTGGACCGGCCGACCGTCTCGCACGACACGCTGCGCGAGCAGCTCGACGGCGCAGCTGTGCACGACGACGACGTGATCCGCCCCCGGGAGAACCCGGTGGCGGACGAGGGCGGGGTCGCCGTGCTGCGCGGCAACCTCTGTCCGGACGGCGCCGTCATCAAGCACATCGCCGCCGAGCCGCACCTGCTCAAGCACACCGGGTCCGCGGTCGTCTTCGACGACTACCGGACGATGCAGCGGACCATCAACGACCCGTCGCTCGGCATCACCGCCGACACCGTGCTGGTGCTGCGGGGCTCCGGCCCCAAGGGCGGTCCGGGCATGCCGGAGTACGGGATGCTGCCCATCCCCGACCACCTGCTGAAGCAGGGCGTACGGGACATGGTGCGGATCTCCGACGCCCGGATGAGCGGCACCAGTTACGGCGCGTGCGTCCTGCACGTCGCGCCCGAGAGCCACGTCGGCGGGCCGCTCGCGCTGGTGCGGACCGGGGACGGCATCACCCTGGACGTCGAGGCGCGCACCCTGCAACTCAACGTGGACGACGAGGAGCTGGAGCGGCGCAGGGCCGCCTGGACCCCGCCGCCCGAGCGGTACGAGCGCGGCTACGGCGCGCTCTACGAGGAACAGATCACCCAGGCCGACACCGGCTGCGACTTCGCCTTCCTGGCCCGGCCGGGAAAGGTGGCGGACCCGTACGCGGGCTGACCGCACCGAGGGGCCGCCGCTGTTACGGGCGGCGGCCCCGGACACCCAGCGTGAAAGCGCTTACTGCCGGTACGTCGGCAGGCGCCCGTACAGCCGGCACCACCGCACCTTGCCTCGCGGACCGGAGCACCACCGGCTCGACCCGCACCCCGAGAACGGAGAACAGTCATGGCACAAGCCGCAGCCGTGGCGAAAAAGCCCGCGCCACCCCGGCGGCGCCGTGGGTCGGCCACGCCGCGCAGGCTCCCGTACCTGCTGATCGCGCCGGCGGCCCTGCTGATGCTCGGCTTCATCGCCTACCCCGTCATCAGCGTCTTCTACTACAGCCTGCAGGACTACAACCCGACCAAACCCTGGCGGAACGGCTTCGCGGGCTTCGACAACTTCGTCCACGCCTTCACCGAGGACCCGCTGTTCTGGGACACCCTCCTCTTCAGCGCCAAGTGGGTCGTCGTCGAGGTCAGTCTGCAGCTGCTCTTCGGTCTGGCGCTCGCGCTGATCGTCAACCAGACCTTCGTGGGCCGGGCCGTCGGCCGCGCGCTGGTCTTCTCGCCCTGGGCCGTCTCCGGCGTGCTCACCTCCGCGATCTGGGTGCTGCTCTACAACTCCCAGACCGGCATCACCCGCTACCTCGCCGACCTGGGGATCGGTGAGTACGGCACGAGCTGGCTGTCGGACACCTCGACCGTCTTCTCGGCCGTGGTCGTCGCCGACCTGTGGCGCGGTGTCCCCTTCTTCGCGATCCTCATCCTCGCCGACCTCCAGTCCGTCTCGAAGGACCTGTACGAGGCCGCCGAGGTCGACGGCGCCAGCCGCATCCAGCAGTTCCTCCACATCACGCTGCCGCACCTGAAGGACGCGATCATCCTCTCCACGCTGCTGCGCGCGGTCTGGGAGTTCAACAACGTCGACCTGCTCTACACGCTCACCGGCGGCGGACCCGCGGGCCAGACGACGACCCTCCCGCTCTACGTCGCCAACACCAGCGTCGACGCGCACAACTTCGGCTACGCCTCCGCCCTGACGACCGTGGCCTTCGTGATCCTGCTCTTCTTCTCGATCGTCTATCTGCGGCTCAGCAAGTTCGGAGGCGACCACAAGTGACCACCAACGCCGTCGAGACCCGTCCGGTCGCTCCCGCACCCGCAGCCGACGAGCCGCCGCAGCGGCCGAAGAAGACCCAGCGCGCCTGGGACGAGGTGCCGCGCTGGCACATCTACCTGCCGCTCTCGATCTACCTGGTCTTCACCCTCGTCCCGTTCTACTGGATCCTGCTGTTCGCGCTGCGCCCGGCGGGCTCCACCTCGCTCGTGCCCTGGCCGATGACGTTCGACCACTTCGAGAAGGTGTGGACGGAACGTTCCTTCGGCACCTACTTCGAGAACAGCGTGCTCGTCGGCATCGCCACCCTGGTGATGACCACGCTCGTCGCCCTCGCCGGCGGCTACGCCCTCGCCCGCTTCGACTTCAAGATCAAGCGCGGGTTCATGCTGGCGCTGCTCTGCTCGCAGTTCGTGCCGGGCGCGCTGCTGCTGGTGCCGCTGTTCCAGATCTTCGCCGAGCTGAGCATGATCAACTCGCTGGGCAGCGTCATCATCGCCGAGACGGTCTTCCAGCTGCCGCTGTCGATGATCCTGATCAGCAACTTCATCAAGAACGTGCCGTACTCCCTGGAGGAGGCGGCCTGGGTGGACGGCTGCAGCCGGTTCCGGGCCTTCGTCACGATCGTGCTGCCGCTGCTGCGGCCCGGCCTGATCGCCGTCGGCTCCTTCGCCTTCGTGCACTCCTGGAACCACTTCCTGTTCGCGCTGATGTTCCTCAGCAACCAGGAGAAGCAGACCATCCCGGTCGGCCTCAACACCCTGCTCAGCGCCGACAGCGTGGACCTTGGCGCCCTCGCGGCGGGCGGCATCATCGCCGCCGTCCCGGTCGTCATCGTCTTCGCCTTCATCCAGAAGTGGCTGATCACCGGCTTCAGCGCGGGGGCGGTGAAGGGATGAGAACGGGGACGGGAACCCTCAGAATCCTCGCCGCGGCCGGCGTGCTGGGCCTCGTGCTCTCCACCCCGGCCGGGGCGGACAGCCGCGACACCCATGGCACCCGCGACGCCCATGGCACCCGCGACGCCCATGGCACCCGCGACGCCCATGGCACCCGCGACGCCCATGGCACCCGCGACGCCGACGGCGCCACGGCACCGGCCGGCGCCCGCGACCTCGGCCGCGAGACGCT
>NZ_JAVRHI010000225.1:0-15637 GCF_034105845.1 Streptomyces sp. CRN 30
GCCCTGCTCGGCGGGGGGAGCGGCAGCGGCGGTGGTGGCGGCGAGCAGCAGCAGGGCACCGACCCGGCCGTCGCGGCCGCCGCGTCCGACGCCGCCGCGACGCCGTCCCCGAGCACCGATCCGGTGCAGGAGCAGGCCGTCGCCCTGGACGCGCTGCTGGCGGACAGCGGCGACAGCCGGGAGAGCGTGATCAGCGCGGTCGGGCACGTGAAGGAGTGCAAGGACCTGGAACAGGCGGCCGCCGACCTGCGCGCCGCCGCACAGCAGCGCAACGGCCTCGTCACCCGTCTGGCCGAGCTCCCCGTCGACCGGCTGCCGCACCACGCGGAGCTGACCACCGCGCTCACCAACGCCTGGAAGGCCTCCGAGTCGGCCGACAACCACTACGCCGCGTGGGCCGACCAGGCAGGCGGCAAGAGGGGCTGCCGCAAGGGCCAGGCCCGCACCACGAAGGAGACCCGGGCCGGGAACGAGGCCAGCGCCACGGCCAGCGCCGAGAAGGAGAAGGCCGCGAAGCTGTGGAACGACATCGCCGCCGAGCACGGGCTGACGCAGCGGCAGGCGTCCCAGCTCTGACCCGGCGCCTGCGCCGGCGCCGGAGCGCGCGACCCTACGACGCGCTCTCCAGCGTCTTCCGCACGCTCACGGAGTCCTTGCGCGCGGCCACCAGCCGGCCGTCCCGGACGACCTGGAAGGTGACGTCCGCGTTGACCAGGCGCGGGTAGCCGCCGGCCGCGATGAGGTCCTCGAAGCGCCAGCGGAGCGTCGGCGTGAGCCCGCCCGTGGTCACCTCCAGACCGTCGTCGAGGGCCCGGCGGATGGTGCGTGCGCTGACCTCGCCCTCGCCCAGCTCCTCGACCACGGCCTTGAACACGGTGTACGCCACCCAGGTGGTCTGCACCCCGGGGTCGGTGCCCTCGATGCGGTTGTCGCCGAAGGCGTGCTCGCCGATCACGTCGTTCATGGCGTCCCAGCGCTCGTCGGTCGACTCCGGGTACCAGCCGGTGACGTACGCCCCCTCGTACGGGCCCGAGCTGCCGCCGGTGGAGTTGATCACCGACTGGTCGACGCTGCCGAGCACGGCGCCGGTGCGCACGTCGGGGTAGTCCGCGCGCACGCGCCGGAAGTCGTCCATGAACGTGCCGGTGCGGTCGCCGAGCGAGGGCACCACGCAGCCCGTACCGCTCGCGTCGGCGGTGGCACGGGTGAGCGCCTGCCGGGTCGCGTTCGTGTACTCGGTGGAGTCCTCGGCGGCCGGCTGGTCCGTGACGGCGGCCTGCTTGCCCGTGCGCAGCCCGGCGTCGAGGAGCACCGGCATGGTGTCGCCGACGAGCGAGTCGGGGCGGACCAGGACGACGGTGTCGCAGGCGTCGGCCAGGTGTTCGCCGAGGCCGGCCAGGAGCGCGAACTGGCCACCGTTGACCGGGTAGGAGGTGGGGCTGGTGAACTCGTCGGCGGTGACGCCGTACCCGCCGACGTAGGGGATGCCCGCCGCCTCCAGCGGGGAGAGGAAGGAGCGGCCGTGCTGGCTGTAGGAGCCGAGGACGGCGACGGCGCCCTCGTCGACCGCGCGTTCGGCGCACCGCGCGGCGCCCACGGTGTCGTTGTGGTCGTTGCAGGTCAGGACGTGCAGCTCGCGGCCGTTGAGGCCGCCCTGGGAGTTCACCCAGCGGGCGTAGGCCTCGGCCATGGCCGGCATGCCGGGCTTGTTGGTGGCGGACGTCTCCTCGGGTGCCCACGTCATGACGGTGATCGGCGCGTCCCCGGAACCCCCCGAGATACCGGGGACGACGCCGCATCCGGCGGCGAGCGACGCGCAGGCCGCGAGCGCGCCCGCGGACAGCACGCCGGTCCGCGTGCCGTCCCTCCGCGGGTGCGGCGCGCCGACCTCCGCCGGATCGCCCGCGGTGGGCCGGGCCGGCCGGGTGAGGACGGGGAGGAAGCTGCGCAAGTGTCGCCTACCGGTCATGGAAGCGCACGATTCCGCCACATCGCCAACCTGGCGGTGACGGCCGGTCGACGTGAGGTGGCGCAGGGGTGAATTGCGGGGTGTGATGACCGCATTTCCGCGGGGAACGTACGATCGGTGATCGTGCAAGGTGCGGACAACTCTTCCCGTCGCGGGCGTCGCTCATCCACCATGGGCGGCATGCCACTCAACGACATGCCGTGGTGGCGCTGGCGCAGCAATGTGCGCTCCGCGCTGCACATGCTCTCCGACCCGGCGTTCCAGCGGGACGTCTGGCTGGCCGGTGTCGACGGCTACGGGGACGTCACCGACGCCGTCTACCGCCTGGTGGAGGACACCTGGCTGGACAGCTGGTCCGCCGAGAAGTACGTGGGCACGATCTTCCGCGACTCCCAGGAGGCGGCCCTCGTGGACACCGCCGTGCTGCGGGTGCTGCGGATCATGCACCAGGTGGGGCCGGACGCGCCGGTCGCCGCCTACCTCGACCACCACGCGTGGCCGGAGGCGGTACGGGCGGCCCGCGACGCGCACGTACGGATGTCGGCGAGCGACGGGGAGGACCCGGACACGCCGCCGCGGACGCTCGAGGTGCTGCGCATCCTGACCCGCACGGCCTGAGGACCCGGGGGCCGGGCCCGGGTGCCGACGGGTGACCGCAGAGCGGGACGCCCGCTCGCCCAGGGCCCGTCTGTGAAATTCTGTCCCGCATGAACGAGCAGTCCACCCGAGCCGCGGCCCCCGCCGACCAGTACGTCCTCACCCTCTCCTGCCCGGACAAGCAGGGCATCGTGCACGCCGTGTCGAGCTACCTCTTCATGACCGGCTGCAACATCGAGGACAGTCAGCAGTTCGGCGACCACGACACGGGTCTGTTCTTCATGCGGGTGCACTTCTCCGCCGAGGCCCCGGTGACCGTGGAGAAGCTGCGGGCGAGCTTCGCGGCGATCGGTGACTCCTTCCGGATGGACTGGCAGATCCACCGGCCCGAGGAGCGCATGCGGATCGTCCTCATGGTCAGCAGGTTCGGCCACTGCCTGAACGACCTGCTCTTCCGCGCGCGGACCGGCGCGCTGCCGGTGGACATCGCGGCCGTGGTGTCCAACCACACCGACTTCGCCGAGCTCGTGGCCTCGTACCACATCCCCTTCCACCACATCCCGGTGACGAAGGACACCAAGGCGCAGGCCGAGGCGCGGCTGCTGGAGGTGGTGCGGGAGGAGAACGTCGAGCTCGTCGTCCTCGCCCGCTACATGCAGGTGCTCTCCGACGACCTGTGCAAGCAGCTCAGCGGCCGGATCATCAACATCCACCACTCCTTCCTGCCGAGCTTCAAGGGCGCCAAGCCGTACCACCAGGCCCACGCGCGCGGGGTGAAGCTGATCGGCGCCACCGCGCACTACGTCACCGCCGACCTCGACGAGGGCCCGATCATCGAGCAGGAGGTCCAGCGCGTCGGCCACCAGGTCACCCCGGAGCAGCTGGTCGCCGTCGGCCGGGACGTGGAGTGCCAGGCGCTCGCGCGCGCGGTGAAGTGGCACGCGGAGCGGCGCATCCTGCTGAACGGGCGCCGGACGGTGGTCTTCGCCTAGGTACCTGCGGGCAGGCGTTCACATCCGGCTGAGCGAGGCCGCCGCGTACAGCACGTCCCGGATCGCCTCCCGGTCGCCGTCCTGGCCGGCCGCCGCGTCCTCGGGCGGTACGTGGCCCGCGGCCAGCCGGCAGAACTCCACCCCGTCGAGCGCCACATGGGCCACCTCGTGCGCGGCGGAGCCCACGGCGGCCGGGGAGTCCAGCGGGACCAGCCACTCGCCCCCGCCGAGGCCCTCTATCTCCAGGCGCAGGCTGCGGCCGGGCGCACCGGCCGCCACGAGCCGGCGCTCCTGCCGCGGCGGCCCGGCGAGCCCGGCCCGGCGCCGCTCGGACAGGACCGCGGGCAGCAGCCGGGCCGCCAGGTCGATCATCCGGTGCAGATGGCGCGGCGCGGGCGGCTCGTACGGGTAGTCCACCGCCTCGGCGATGTCCTCCGCGTGGATCCAGCACTCGAAGGCGCGGTCCACCATCGCGTCCCGCAACGGCAGTTCGAAGGCGCCGTAGGGGACGGTGAGCAGGCCGGAGCCGTCGCCCGCGAAGGCCACCGTACGGACCAGGGCGTGGCTCTGCTCGCGCCACGGGACGCGCACCCGCCGGGTCGGCGGGACGGGGGAGGCCCGCCAGTACGCCTCGGTGCGCGCCTGCGGGGTCGGGGCGTCGGCCGGCGCATCGAGGGGGTCCTGGAGGCCGAGCGCGACCGCGACCAGCCCGTCGACGGTCAGCAGGTGGGCGATGATCCCGGCGACGGTCGTCCGGCGGCTCGCCGTGTCCGCGCCGTCGAACCACCGCAGCCGTACCGGGGTGTGCCAGTCGGCGGCCCCGATGTCCTGCAGCAGCGCGTCGAGCCGCGCCACCTCCGCGTCGTACGGCCCGGCCCATTCCGGTACGGGGATGCGGGGCGGCCGGCGGCCCAGGCAGCCCTCCAGGACGCGCGTGCGCAGCCCCGGGTCCACGTCGAGGCTCTCCGCCGGGTGCAGCAGGCCCACGGCCCCGCGCAGCCGCAGCGCCTCCTCGGCGCAGGCACCGCAGACGCCGAGGTGGTCCTCCACGGCCGCCGTCTCCTCGGGCGCGCAGACGGCCAGCGCCCAGGCTCCGAGCAGCGACTTCAGCACCGGGTGCGGCAGGGCCGGCGGTAAGGGAGGCGGACCGGGCAGCGGCAGCCCGGTGTCCTCGACGGGCGACCGGGGCAGCGGTATGCGCGGCGGCCGGCCCTCCTCGGGCCCGCCGCCGTTGCCGGGGCCGCCCGGGGCCCGCGGGCCGCCGGGGCCCCCGGGACCGCCCCGACCGCCCGGACCGTCCGTGCCCTCCGCGCTTCCCACGTCCCGGCTCCCGTGCTCCTCGTCGCCCGCGCCCCCGCCCCCGCCCTCGCCGTGCTCCCCGTACGTCTCGAAACGGTCCGCGCTCCCGGTCACCCCGCACCCCCGTGGTCGGGCGGGGTCCCGGAGGGGCCCGTGTCGTGGGCGGTGGCCAGGAGCTGGAGGCCGAGGCGGAGCCGGCGGCGGGCCTCGTCCTCGGTGATACCCAGATCGGCGGCCGTCTGGCGGTAGGTCCGGCGCTGGAAGTAGGCACGCTCCAGGGCGGCGCGCAGCGGTGCGGGCATGGAGGTGACGATGTAGTCGGCGCGGGCGGCCACCGAGGCGCTGCGCACCTTGCGCTCCAGCTCTTCCGCGCCACCGCCGTCGGTGAGCGCCGCGGCCTCGGTGGCGCGCAGTCGCCGTACGGCGAGGCGGTGGGTGAGGGCGGCCATCCAGGAGCGCAGCGGGCCCTGCCGGGGGTCGTACGACTCCGGGTCCTCCCAGACATGAACGAACACTTCGCGGGTGATTCCGTCGGCCGCCTGTTCGTCTCCGAGCACGCGATGGGCGAGGCCGTGCACAAGTGAAGCGAACCGGTCGTAGAGCTCGCCGAGCGCCGCCGCCTCACCGCGCGCCAGCCGTTGCTGCATCTTGCGGTCCCAGCGGGGTGGTGTGTCCCTCGTCGCCATGTGCCCCCTCTCCCTGCCCGTGCCTGCGCCGTTCCGGGTGCGGCGGGGTGCCCGCCGCCCTCCTGAATGTAGTCGGCACGTCCCTGGGCGCACGCCCCTTTGTGGCAATGTGCGCCCCCGGTGCGGCGGAAGGTGGTATGGACCGGACATCGGTTCTCTTTGGCCCGCTTTACGTCGAAGAAGGTTCTTGCCCTGCGCACTATCGCCCAGGCGTGACTGAAATGGATTGGATGCGACTAGTCAGGCCCGAAATGGCTAGTCTTGGCCCATACTTTCGGCCAGTCGTCGGTGTTTCATGGAAATCACGGTGGGGCAGCCGCGCTGGAAGAAGCGAAATGGCAGCTTCCGGTTATCCGGTGGGTGGCGACTGAGAGGCGTGGCAGTGACGCTCGAGGTGACCGGCGGACAGCGCGGTGAGTGGGCCGTGCTCCATGTGTCGGGCGAGATGGACCTGGTGACCTCCCCGGTGCTGCGCCGACGCGTGCACGCAGCCGTGGCCGACGGGCGCCGCAGCCTCGTCCTGGACCTGTCGGGGGTCGTCTTCTGCGACTCCAGCGGCGTCGGCGTGCTCATCGCCACCCGCCGCCTCATACGGTCCTGTCAGGGCCGGCTGCGCCTGATCCTGCCGGCCGCCGGGAGGACCGCCGCGGGGCCGGGTTCCACCGGACGCCCGCAGGGCGCGCACGTCAACCGCGTCCTCGGCGCCCTCGGCGTCCGCCGTCTCTTCGAGGTGCACCCGGACGTGGCCTCGGCCGTCGCCCCGGCGCCGGACGACGGCGAGGAGGCCGGTCCGCTGTCGGCATGACGGCGCCGCGACGACGTACGCTCCGTGCCAGAAACCCCACGTGACGACGGAAGGCGGGCCCGAACAGACATGGTCAGCAGCGAGTACGAACGCAGGATCGCCGCCCGGTTCGCCACCTTCGACCAGGACGGCAACGGCTGGATCGACCGGGCGGACTTCAGTGCGGCGGCCAAGGCCGTCCTCACCGAGTTCGCCACCACGGCCCGGTCCGACCGGGGGCAGGCCCTGTACAGCGGTGCCGAGGCCTTCTGGCAGGGCATGGCGGGGATAGCGGACCGGGACGGCGACCAGCGCATCACCCGTGAGGAGTTCGTGAACGGCGCCGTCAAGCGGCTGCGCGACAACCCCGACCGGTTCGCCGAGATCGCCCGCCCCTTCCTGCACGCGGCCCTCGCCGTCGCGGACGCCGACGGCGACGGAGCGGCCACCGTGGAGGACACCGTCCGTGTCCTCAGAGCCCTCGGCGTGCCCGAGGAGACCGCCGCCGGCGCCGCCGCGGGTCTCGACGCCGACGCCGACGGCCGGGTGGGCGAGACGGAGGTCGTGACGGCGATCGCGCGCTACTTCACGGTGCCGGAGTAGTCCGGCCCCCGGGCCGGAGCGGTCCCGTACCGATCGAGTACCGCTTCCCGGCAGTTACCGAGCGTTGACTCCGGGTCGTGTCCTGCACGTGACTCGTCACAACCCGGAGTCGGGGTTCCGCTCCGGTAGCTTGTGGGGGATGCGCGTGGTGACGGGGCCCGGCCGCCCCGGTGTTGCCCCCGGGGCGGCCCCGGAATTCCGGCGATCCGTGCCGCTCACCGAGGTGGGTGCGGGGTTGCCGCCACTTGTTCGACTCGTCGCCGAGAGCGTCGCACAGTATGCCGCAGGCGTACTCCTTCGCGCTGGAATATGCCCGAAGCGCTTGTTGGGGTGACTCTGCGTCAACCATGCTGGGGATTATGGGGATCACGCTGGGTGATCCCGGTGTGGGCCACGGAGACGATGGCCGATCAGAAGACGACCACGATCGTGGCCTGGTCCAGGCCCGAGGCGATGTGTCCGCCGGTTCGGATGGTGTGAGCGGTGCAGGTGCTTCAAGTGCAGCTGGAGGTCCGGCCCGACCCCGCGGAGGTGGGGCGCGCCCGCAAGTGGGCCCGTTCTCGGCTGGCCGGCTCCGGGATAGGAGCCGACGAGCCGCTGGCCGAAACGCTCATCCTGCTCGTGTCCGAGCTGGTCACCAACGCGGTGGTGCACACCGGCTGTCCGGCGGTGCTGCGGCTGCTGCTGCGGGAACCGCCCGGCGGCGCCGCGGGGACCGTGCGCCTGGAGGTGGCCGACGCCTGTGACCGGCCCCCGGCACCGCGGTGCGCGGAGGGCGACGACACCAACGGGCGGGGCCTGGCCCTCGTCGAAGGGCTCGCCGACCGCTGGGGGTGGAACGCCGAGGGTGTCGGCAAGCGCATCTGGTGCGAACTGGACCAGTGCGCGGCCCTCCCGGAGCCCGCCACGGTCCCGGCCGCCGCGTCGGCGACGTACCAGGGGCTGACCTACGAGGCCGTGTAGCCAGGGTTCCGTGTCCCCCCCCGCCACCGGGCCTCGCACGACGCGCGCGCCCGCGCGCCGGTGCACGGGGCCCAACCGGCGCGGCGGCGGGCGCGGTTGAGTGCGCCGGGACGTGCTTCCGTACGCGCCGTCATCAGCAGGGTCACGGCCGTCGAATCACCGAGGGGGTGTTGACGTGGCGTGTCCGTTTGATCACGCTTGTGGTCAGCGATTCGCCGTGAGGGGACGACGAGGGGTCCGGTGACGGGAACCCTCGACGAGTGTGGGTCGTGACCGGCGCCGGCTCCCACAGGGACGGGCGACCCGCCGCGGTGGATCGTCCGGGGAGCGCGTACGAACGCGCCGGAGCCGGATGGCGGCGCGCGGTGCCGCGCTCGGGGCGAGCAGCGACGCGCCGCCAGCCGGAACTCCTCCACAGCCTGTGGACGACCTCCGGGTCGCGCATCACGCGCGGGGCGATGAGTTCCGGGGCCGACGGCAGTCCTAGAGGGGCCAGCCGAAGTCCGCAGAAACGGAGTCGTCACATGACCGGCACGTCCCCGCGCAAGGCAGTCGTCGAGACGTACATCGAGGGCTTCCGGCGGAGCGACCACGCCATGATCCTGTCCTGCCTCGCGGAGGACGTGGTGTGGGAGATGCACGGCCGCACCACGCTCCGGGGCAAGGAGGCGTTCGACGCCGAGATCGGGAACGACGCCTTCGAGGGCGGTCCCGAGCTGTGGCTGGACCGCCTGGTCGAGGAGGGCGACACCGTCGTCGCGACCGGCGGCGGCCGGACCCGCAGGAAGGACGGCGAGGTGCTGGGCTTCCTCTTCTCCGACGTGTTCACGTTCACCGGCGACGCGATCAGCCGCCTGGAGACCTACCAGGTCAACCTCGTCTGACCCCGCGGGCGCGGTTGCGGGCGACCGCCTTCGCGATCCGGCCGGCGTCGGCGGCGATCTCGCGGAGCATGCCGCTGATCGGGTTGGTGTAGCCGGTGAAGTACAGACCGGGGGCGTGCGCCAGGGTGCGGGCGCCGTGGGTGAGGGGTCTGCCACGGCCGTCGAGGACGTCGAGGTGGCCGACTACCTCCTCGAGGCCGCGCCGGTACCCGGTGGCGGCGATCACGGCGTCGGCCGCCACGCGCGAGCCGTCCGCGAGGACCACCTCGCCGTCCTCGAAGCCCTCCACCGCGGCCACGATCTCGACCCGCCCGCGCCGCACGGCGTCGACGAGGCCGACGTCCTGGACGGGGATGGCGCCCTCGCGCACCCGGGTGTAGAGGCCGGTGGCGGGACGGGGCAGCCCGTGGGCGGCCAGGTCCGGGACGCTGACCCGGCTCACCGCCCGGGCGAGCAGGTCGACGAGGGGGACGGGCAGCCGGCGGACGGCGACGGCCGAGTACTGGGCCGCCCAGCCCGCCGTGGAGCGGCGCACGATGTGCGGCGGGGTGCGCACGGCGAGCCGTACCCGCGCGGCGCCGCCCTCGGCCAGGTCGGCGGCTATCTCGGCGCCCGTGTTGCCGATGCCGACGACCAGGACGTCGCGGCCGGCGTAGGGCTCCGCGTCGCGGTACTCGCGCGCGTGCAGCAGCTCACCGGCGTACGTGTCGCGGCCGGGCCACTCGGGCAGTCGCGGCGTGTGGTTGAACCCGGTGGCGACGACGACCGCGCTGCCGGTCAGTTCGCGGCCGCCGGTGGCGCGCAGCAGCCAGCCTCCCCCGCCCCCGGCCTCGCTCGACCGGGAGGTGCCCCCGCCGTCGGGGAGCCGTTCCACGCGGGACACCTCGACACCGGTGACGACCTCCAGCTCGTGGTACTCGGCGTACTTCTCCAGGTAGCGCACCATGTCGGCGCGCGACACCCAGCGCCCGAACCGGCGCGGCATCGGCAGCCCGGGCAGCGACGACAGCCGCCGGGTGGTGTGCAGGTGCAGCCGGTCGTAGTGCCGGCGCCAGGACGCGCCGACCCGGTCGGACTTCTCCAGCACGACGGCGCGTACGCCGTGGGCGCGCAGGGCGTACGCCACGGACAGCCCGCCGGGGCCGCCGCCGATGACGTACACGGGGAGGTCGGACGCCGGGGATCTGGTGGACGCGGGGGAGTCGGCCATGCGCCTGAGCGTAGGCGCGGGGGGAGTTGATGGGTCTCGGTCACGCGCGGAATCGGTTGCGGTCTGATCACGGCAGGGGCCGGCCGCCTCACGGAGCCGGCGCGTCACGGGGCAGGCGCGTCACGGGGGCAGGTGCGGCAGGCAGTGGCGTACGTGGGCCGTGGTGGTGACGACCGCGCAGCAGCCGGCTGCGTGCTCCAGGGCGTCGGTGTGCAGCCGCTGGGTGAAGTCGGCGGTGGCGTCGGCGACCAGGAAGGGCTGGACGGTGTGGGCGAACGCGTCCAGGGCGGTGTGGAGGATGCCGATGTGGGTGTAGACGCCGCACAGCAGGAGCTGGTCGCGGCCGAGGGCACGGAGGAGGCCGAGGAGGGGGGTGCGGTGGAAGGCGCTGTAGCGGTGCTTGGTGATGACGGTGTCGCCGGGGCGTGGCGCGAGGTCGTGGTGGATGGCGTGGTGCTCACCGTTGCCGGGCAGGCCCGGCCCCCAGAAGTCGGTGAGCAGTCCGCGCTGTTCCACCGGGGCGCCGCCGGGCTGGGCGGTGTAGAGCACGGGGATGCCGGTGCGGTCGCTGAGGGCGCGCAGGACGAGGGTGTTGGCCAGCAGGTCGGTCAGGGGCGGCCGGTCGGCGGGGTAGGAGGTGAGGAAGTAGCGCTGCATGTCGTGGATGAGGAGCGCCACGCGGTGCGTCTCGGGCTGCCAGGGAGCGGTGTTGGCGGGGAGCTGGTGTGGGGCGGGCATGGCGTAGGGGGTGATCACGGGGAGCTGTCGGTACATGGTGTCCGTAGTAGCAACGCGGTCCCGCCGCGCCCAGGTTCCAATCAGGACGAAGCCGCTCGTGCCAGGGCCTGACCTGCCGTTGTATACCGTCTCGGGCCACCGTGGCACACCGGGCCCGGGACCTCGCCCCGGGTGCGGGGAGGAGGTCCGTGCGGGTTTCAATGGGGCGATGGCCGACCTCGAGAACCACATAGAGACCCAGCAGTCCCAGCAGCTCCTTTCGCCCCTCCCCTCCCACGCTCCTTCCTCCGTCGAGCTGCGCGGTCACGGGTTGCGGCTGCGGTCCTGGGACCCGGAGTCCGACGCGGACGTCGACGCGTGGCTGCGGGGGCTGTCCGACCCGGAGTTCCTGCGCTGGAACACACCGGTGCGGCCGGTCGAGACCGCCGAGGACGCCCGGGAGTCGCTGCGGCTGCGGTCCGAGTGGGACGCGGAGGGCCGGAGTGCGTCGTTCTGCGTCACGGACGAGGCGGGCGGGGAGCGGCTCGGGCACATCGGCATCAACGAGATCAACGGCTTCATGCGGGTGGCCGTCGTCGGCTACTGGGTCCTGCCCGAGGCCCGCGGCCACGGCGTCGCGGGCCGGGCGCTCCGGCTCGCCGCCCGCCACGCCTTCGCGGAACTGGGCGTCCACCGCCTCGAACTGGGCCACGCCCTGGGCCACGGGGCCTCGTGCCGCATTGCGGAGCGCTGCGGATTCGCGTACGAGGGCACACGGCGCGGCGGGATGTTCGAGGCCGGCCGGTACGACGCGTTCCGTGACGTGCACGCGCACGCTCGCCTCGCCACGGACCCGGAGCCCGGGCCGGTCACGGCCACAGCAGCTCCCTGAGCCAGTCCTCCCCCCGGCGCCGGTACGCCAGCCGTACGTGCCGCCGCCGCTCGTCCCCCTGGAAGAACTCCACCTCGTCCGGCTCCAGCACGTACACCGTCCAGGAGGGCACCGCCGCGTCCGGCTCGCGCCGCGCGCGGGCCCAGGCGTCCTCCGAGGCCCGCTCCAGCTCCGACGACGAGGTCAGTACGTCGCTCTGGCGGCCCACCAGCGCGGCGGCCAGCGCCCCCGTGGAGCGGGCGTGCAGGTCGGCGTGGGCCACCTCGGCGGGCGCGGTCCGCACCGGGCCCCGTACGCGCACCTGGCGGCCCTGGACGGGCCAGTAGAAGCCGAGCGCCGCGTACGGCCGGTCCGCCAGCTGCCGGCCCTTCCGGCTGCCCGCGTGCGAGGCGAAGTGCCAGCCGTCCTCGTCGGCGCCGTGCAGCATCACCGTCCGTACGTCCGGTGCGCCGTCCGCGCCGGCCGTGGCGAGGGACAGGGTGTGCGGCTCGGGCTGCCCGGCCGCCGCGGCCTCCGCCAGCCAGCGCCGGAACAGCGGCAGCGGCCGGCCGGGAGCCGTGTCCGGGTCGAAGGGCGGCAGCTCGGTGGCGTCCGGGTCCCACACCCGCAGTGATCGCAGCAGTGCGGAGAAATCGCTGTCGTCGCTCATGCCCCGATTGTCACGCGCTCCGGGCCCTCAGATGTCCGCCACCGCTCCGAGGTCGGACGACACCCAGCGCTCGGGCCGCATCCGGACGATCACCTGCTCGCCGTGGTTCTCCCAGGAGAAGTCGACGTAGGCGTCGACCTTGTCGGCCGGCAGGTAGCGGGCCGAGATGTCGCGGAGGAGTTCGACGGTCGCGGGGACGGTCTCGACGACGGGGCCCTCGACCGACACGTACCGGATGGTGGGTTCGGTCCGGTCCACCATCAGGGAGAACCGGCCCGCCTCGCTGATCAGCCGGTTCTTGCGGGAATCGAGTTCCGTGATGATCCAGACGTCGCCACCGGGCTCGTACCGGTACCAGATCGGCACGGTCAGCGGGGCCCTCCCCGGCCCGGCGTCCACCGCGAGCGCGGCGATGTGCGGTTCGGTCAGGAACTCCTCGCGTGCTGCGCGGGTCAGGGCCATCGTGGTCTCCTTCGGCGGTGCGTACGCGGGCGTCTTCGTCCCCCTCTTCAGCGACGACCGCACCGCCGGGTATTCCGGGGGGCCGCGGATACGCCACGGGCGGCGGTGCACGGACGCGTCCCGCGCGTCCGTGCACCGCCGCCCGCTTGACAGGACGTGAGCCGGTGAGCGCCTCCCGGGCGCCGTACGGGTTACTTCATGGGCTTCTTGCCCGTGACGCCGAGGTGGACCAACAGTGCCAGGTTGGGGCGGAGTTCGGCGGGCTTGACGCCCTGGAAGCCCTTCTGGTGGGAGGCCACCGAGGCGAGCATCGCGATGAGGGAGCCCGCGACGGCCGCGGGGTTGACGTCCTTGTCGATGCGGCCCTTTGACTGGAGTTCGGTGACCGTGGCGGCCAGGGAGCCCGTCACGGAGTTGAGGATCTTCGCACGGATGCGCGCGAAGCGCTTGTCGCCCTCGGCGGCGCCCAGGTCGACTACGCGCAGCAGCGCGTCGTTGCGCTTGTAGAAGTCCAGGAAGCCGTCGACGAGGTTCTGGGCGGTCTGCCAGCCGGCCCGGCCGGCCCAGGAGCCGCCCTCGAGCACCTCGCTCAACCCGGCGCCCTCCCGCGCCATTTGCTCGGCGAGCTCCAGGACGGCGCCCTCGACGTCCGGGAAGTACTGGTAGAACGTCGCGGGCGAAGTGCCTGCCTTCCGGGCGACATCGATGACCTTGACGTCCCGGTACGGGGAGGAGCTGAGCATCTCGCTGAGGCAGTCGAGCAGCTTCTGCCGGGTCGCCTGCCCACGCCGGCCGGCCACGCGGCCGTCGACGGTACGCACTTGTCCTGTCATGTCGTCAGCTTACCGAGGGGTGATCTGAGCGCGATTCGGCCGACTGCAAATGGGGAGCACGGCTTTCACCAAGGGCTTCGTGAAGTGCGCTGGGTCCCGGATGGCGTGATTCATTCGCTCCGGCCCCTCCCGGCACGCCGGTGCCCGGGCGAACCGGACGGCCCACTTCCGCAGCGCACGTCACGGGAAACCCGTCTAGCTTGGCCACATGGCCGAAACCGCGGCAGTCCATGCGTACGGGGAGGGCGTGCCCTGCTGGGTCGACGCCCGGCTGCCCGACGTCGAGGCGGGCAAGCGGTTCTACGGCGGGCTCTTCGGCTGGACCTTCCACGCGGTGCACGACGACTCCGTGTGGGCCTTCCTGGACGGTGAACCCGTCGCCGAGCTGGCCCCCAAGCGGGACGGGCGCCTGCCGACCGTCTGGACCGTCCATTTCGCCACCCCGGACATCACCGCCCTCGTCGGGCGGATCCGCGCGGCCGGCGGGCAGGTCATCACGCCGCCCGAGCAGGTCGGCACCCTCGGCACGGCGGCCCTCGCCACCGATCCGGAGGGCGCCGTCCTCGGACTGTGGCAGCCCGGCACCCGCCGCGGCTTCGGGCGCCGCCACGTCGCGGGCGCCTTCACCTGGGCCCAGCTGTACGCCCGGGACGTCTCCGTCGCCGAGTCCTTCTACGGGCACGTCTTCCACCAGGCACTCTTCGGCCCCGGTGCCGCCCCGGACTTCGGGCGCGCCGCGCTCTCCGAGGTGTTCCCGCCCGAGATGCCGCCGCACTTCCTCGTCCACTTCGCCGTGCCGGACCTCAGGGGGGCGCTGCGGACGGTGCAGGAGCTCGGGGGACGGGTGCAGGCGCTGCCGTTCGGGGCCTCGTACGGGCACGTCGCCGTGGTCACGGACGACCAGGGGGCGTCGTTCGCGCTGCTGCAGCGGGAGTGGCTGGGCCGGACCTCCGCCCCATCGGGACCGTAATCAGCTGATTTGCCCCGAGACACCCCGATATACCCCCGGGTTCGCAACAGGTCGCCCAGGAAGGAAGAATCGGGGTGCGTGCCGCCATGGCGGTGCCGTGGTGAGACGCTGCACGGGGTCGCGGGCAATCGAGGGCGACGCGGCCCGTACGGGGAGGTGGCAGGGCAAGTGGTGGATCAGCTGACGCAGCACGATCCGCGCCGGATCGGGCCGTTCGAGGTGCTGGGCCGGCTGGGTGCCGGCGGCATGGGGCTGGTCTATCTGGCGCGGTCGGCATCGGGCCGGCGAGTGGCGATCAAGACGGTCAGGACGGAACTCGCCGAGGACCAGCTGTTCCGGGTCCGCTTCACCCGCGAGGTCGAGGCGGCCCGCGCGGTGTCCGGGTTCTACACGGCGGCGGTGGTGGACGCCGATCCGCGCGCCGCCGTGCCGTGGCTCGCGACCGCGTACGTGCCCGCGCCCTCGCTCGAGGAGATAGTGAACGAGTGCGGGCCGCTGCCCGCCCAGGCCGTGCGCTGGCTCGCGGCGGGCGTCGCGGAGGCCCTGCAGTCCATCCACGGCGCCGGTCTCGTCCACCGCGACCTCAAGCCGTCCAACGTGCTCGTGGTCGAGGACGGACCGCGCGTCATCGACTTCGGCATCGCCTCCGGGGTGTCCAACACCCGGCTGACCATGACCAACGTCGCCGTCGGCACCCCCGCCTACATGTCGCCCGAGCAGGCCAAGGACTCCCGCAGCGTCACCGGCGCCAGCGATGTCTTCTCGCTCGGCTCGATGCTGGTCTTCGCGGCGACCGGACACGCGCCCTTCCACGGCGCCAACCCCGTCGAGACCGTGTTCATGCTGCTCCGGGAGGGTCCGGACCTCAGCGGACTGCCGGACGAGCTGCGGCCGCTGATCGAGTCGTGCATGCAGATGGAGGCGACCGCGCGCCCCAACCCGGCCGACCTCCAGGCCCAGCTCGCACCCCACCTGTTCGGCTCCGGCTCCGACGACAGCGGTACGGCGTCCGCGTGGCTGCCCGAGAAGGCGGTCTCCCTCATCGAGGCGCGGCGCGGCGGCCGCCCGGCGATCAAGCCGCAGACCGGGGGCGCCGGCGCGCGCAGCGGGGGAGGCGCGGTCCCCGC
>NZ_JAVRHI010000226.1:0-8774 GCF_034105845.1 Streptomyces sp. CRN 30
CCGCGGCCGGTGACGCTGACGCCCGGGTCGCTGGCGCGGGCGGTGCGCGCGGCGTCGGAGGCCGGGGCCCCGGCGTCCGCCCCGCCGCCGTCGACGCTGGTGCATCCCCGGTACTGACCTCGCGTCCGTGTCACCCGTACGGCTCACGCCGGGGCGCCGGGCATCGGGCCGTCGCCGGTCGCCCGGGGCAGGGCGGGGCACAGTCCGACGGCGGTGGGTGAGTTACGTCCGACGGGGGGTGTGGGCGGCGCCCGCTGGGTAGGCTCGGCTGACATGGAGCATGAGGTGTTCGTTCCGGTTCCGGCCGAGCGGCTCAGGGATGTGCTGGCCGACCCCGCACGGGTCGCCGGCGCGGTGCCGGGGCTCCAGCAGGAGGCCGGGGCCGAGCCCGTCACGGGCCGGCTGAAGGTACGGGTCGGCAGTCACTCCGTGACCTACCGGGGCCGGGTGCGGGTGTCCGCCCGGGAGGACGGGGCGTACGTCGTCGCCGGTGACGCGGGGGAGGCCCGCGGCTCGGGCGCGGTGTCGCTGGCGCTGACGCTGCGCGTCGTCGACGCGGAGGGTGGCTGCACGCTCGTCATCACGGGTACGGCCAAGGCGGACGGCCGCGTGACGGAACTCCCGCCGGACGCGGTGACGGCCTCGGTGACCCGCCTGCTGACCCGCTTCGCGGAGAACCTGGGAAAGGCGGCGGAACAGGGCTCCGGCCCTGCGGTACCGGAGCCCGGCGCGTCCGCCGCCACGTCGCCGACGGAGCCGGCCCCCGGTCCCGGAAACGCAGCCCCCGACGCAGCCCCCGACGCAGACGCCGACGCCGCCTCTGACTCCGACTTCGACACGGACCGCGGGGGCGACGCGGCCCCCGACCGGTCCACGGCCACCCCTGACCCGGCCACCCCTGACCCGGCTACCCCCGGTCCGGCCACCCCCGACCCGGAGGCCCCCATCGCCCCCGGCACCACCCCGCCCCCCGCCCCCGCCCCCGGTATCGAGAGCCTCGGCGGCGGTGGGAACGGTGGTGAGGATGTCGTGGACGGTCCGCCCGCCGAAGCCGCCCACGCCCGCCGCACGATGATCGGGCGCAGCGCCGAGGAGGTGGACCACGCCCCGCCGCGCGGCCGGTACGCCCCCGTCCCCGCGCCGGAGGCGAGCGCCTCCGGCACCCCACTGCGGTGGGCCGCCCCGGCCGCCGCACTGGCCGTGGCATCGGCCATCGTCGTGGGCCGCGCCCTCCGCAAACGCCGCTGACCACACACCCCGTCCCGGGGTCGACCCCGCCGCGTCCTGCCCCGCCCCTGGGCGCTGGCCCCACCGAGCCCCGCCTCGCCCCCGGGGCCGACCCCACCGAGCCCCACCCCCGGGGACCGACCGCGCCCATCCCCCGATACCGCCCCCGCCGAGCTCCGCCCGGCCCCCGGA
Source organism: Streptomyces sp. CRN 30 (assembly GCF_034105845.1). Classification (NCBI taxonomy): domain Bacteria; kingdom Bacillati; phylum Actinomycetota; class Actinomycetes; order Kitasatosporales; family Streptomycetaceae; genus Streptomyces; species Streptomyces sp. CRN 30. Next base: position 1,420 of record NZ_JAVRHI010000226.1, read on the forward strand.
GTCGGCCCCGCTGACCGCACGCTCCGCCCTCGGGGCTGCCTCCGCCCAGTGGTCCGGCCTCGCCCCCGGAGTCGGCCCTGCCGAGCCCCTCGCACCCGGGGTGGTCCCCGCCGAGCCCGCCCCACCCCCCGGGGCGGAGCCCCGTCCGAGTCCGCCCCGCCCCGTAGCCCCCCGGCGCGGCCCAGAAGAGTCGGCGTGGCCGAGTGAGGCTGGTGTCGGCCAGTAGGGTCAGGGGGTGAGTAACGACGAGATCTCCTTGACCGCGGGCGACGCGGAGGCCACCGTGCGGCCCGGTAACGGCGGCCGGGTCGGCTCGCTCCGTGTCGGCGGTGTCGAACTGCTCCGCCAGGGCGACCGCTACGGCTGTTTTCCCATGATCCCCTGGTGCGGACGCGTCCGCGACGGCCGGTTCCGCGACGGCGCCGCCGTCCACCAGTTGCCGCTGAACTCCCCGCCGCACGCCATCCACGGCCCCGCCCGCGAGGGCGCCTGGCGCACCGCCCGCACCACCGCCGACGAGGCGGTCATCACGTACGAGCTGGGCGACCCCTGGCCCTACCCGGCCCGCGTCACCCAGGTCATCGCGCTCGCCCCGGAGGCGCTGACGCTCACCGCGTCCATCGAGACGTACGACTCGTCCTTCCCGGCGCAGATCGGCTGGCACCCCTGGTTCAACCGGAGCCTCGGCGACAGCGAGGGCGTGCGGATCGGGTTCGACGCCGCCTGGCAGGAGGAGCGCGGCGCGGACCACATCCCGACCGGCAAGCGGATCGATCCCCTGCCCGGCCCCTGGGACGACTGCTTCGGGATGCCCGGCGGGGTGGACGTCACCCTCACCTGGCCCGGCGCCCTGGAGCTGAAGGTGACCAGCCGGGAGGAGTGGGTCGTGGTCTACGACGAGCAGGACGCCGCCGTGTGCGTGGAGCCGCAGACCGGCCCGCCCAACGGGCTGAACACCCTCCCGCGCCTGGTCACGCCGCTGGAGCCGCTGGAGGCCACGACGACGTGGAGCTGGCGCCACATCTAAGCTGACAGGCATGACGGACGTACGCGGCGCACTGCTGCAGCAGATCAAGGACAAGGCCGTGGTGCACGGCAAGGTGACGCTCTCCTCCGGACTGGAGGCGGACTACTACGTCGACCTGCGCCGCGTCACCCTCGACGGCGAGGCCGCGCCGCTGGTCGGACAGGTGCTGCTCGATCTGGCCGCGGAGCTGGAGTTCGACGCGGTCGGCGGGCTCACCATGGGCGCCGACCCGGTCGCCGCGAGCATGCTGCACGCCGCCGCCGCGCGCGGCCGGCGGCTGGACGCCTTCGTCGTCCGCAAGGCCGCCAAGGCGCACGGCATGCAGCGCCGCGTCGAGGGCCCGGAGATCAAGGGCCGCCGCGTCCTGGTCGTCGAGGACACCTCCACCACCGGCGGCTCCCCGCTCACCGCGGTCGAGGCGGTGCGCGAGGCCGGTGCCGAGGTCGTCGGCGTCGCGACCATCGTCGACCGCGCGACCGGCGCCGCCGAGAAGATCCAGGAGGGCGCGGGCGTGCCGTACCTGTTCGCCTACTCCAAGGACGAGCTGGGCCTGGACTGAGCCCCCCTCGTCCGGAGACAGTCTGGAAAGATGGGGCCGACGATGACGTCGCCCCAGGTGCCCCGAGGTGCCTCATGGTCTAGGTCAGGGCCGTAAGCACGCACGACACAGCCCACCCGCACATACAAGGAGCGGACAATGCCCATCGCAACTCCCGAGGTCTACAACGAGATGCTGGACCGGGCGAAGGCGGGGAAGTTCGCCTACCCGGCCATCAACGTGACCTCCTCCCAGACGCTGCACGCGGCCCTGCGCGGTTTCGCGGAGGCGGAGAGCGACGGCATCGTCCAGATCTCCACCGGCGGCGCCGAGTTCCTGGGCGGCCAGCACAGCAAGGACATGGTCACCGGCGCCGTCGCCCTGGCCGAGTTCGCGCACATCGTCGCCGCGAAGTACGACGTGAACATCGCGCTGCACACGGACCACTGTCCCAAGGACAAGCTCGACGCGTACGTCCGTCCGCTGATCGGCGTCTCCGAGGAGCGCGTCAAGGCCGGCCGTAACCCGCTGTTCCAGTCCCACATGTGGGACGGCTCCGCGGAGACCCTGGCCGACAACCTCTCCATCGCCACCGAGCTGCTGGAGCGCGCCCGCGCCGCCAAGATCATCCTTGAGGTCGAGATCACCCCGACCGGTGGCGAGGAGGACGGCGTCTCCCACGAGATCAACGACTCCCTCTACACCACGGTCGACGATGCGCTGCGCACCGCCGAGGCCCTGGGCCTGGGCGAGAAGGGCCGCTACCTGCTCGCCGCGTCCTTCGGCAACGTCCACGGCGTCTACAAGCCGGGCAACGTCGTCCTCCGCCCCGACCTGCTCAAGGAGCTGAACGAGGGCGTCGCCGCGAAGTACGGCAAGCCGGCCGGCAGCCAGCCGTTCGACTTCGTCTTCCACGGCGGCTCCGGCTCCACCGCCGAGGAGATCGCCACCGCGCTGGACAACGGCGTGGTCAAGATGAACCTCGACACGGACACCCAGTACGCGTTCACGCGCCCGGTCGCCGGTCACATGTTCGCCAACTACGACGGCGTCCTGAAGATCGACGGCGAGGTCGGCAACAAGAAGACCTACGACCCGCGCACCTGGGGCAAGCTGGCCGAGGCCGGCATGGCCGCCCGCGTCGTGGAGGCCTGCGGTCACCTGCGTTCGGCGGGCACCCGCATCAAGTAGCACCTCCTGTCACAGGGCCCGGCACCCTCGCGGTGCCGGGCCCTCGGCATACCGCAGACTGGACCGCATGGCCATTCACGAGAACCTCCTCGGGGGACCGCCCCCGACCCTTCTTCCCGACGGCCCCGAGCCGCGCGAGATGCTCGCGGGCGGCACGTCCCCCGCCGACGTCGCCGCGAAGTACCCGACGTCCTCGCTGGCGTGGGCGCGCCTCGCCGACGAGGCGTTCGAGCGCGGCAGCGTCGTCGAGTCCTACGCCTACGCCCGTACCGGCTACCACCGCGGCCTGGACGCCCTGCGCCGCAGCGGCTGGAAGGGCCACGGCCCGGTGCCGTGGGAGCACGAGCCGAACCGCGGCTTCCTGCGCGCCCTGCACGCCCTCGCCCGCGCCGCCCGCGTGATCGGCGAGAAGGAGGAGTACGAGCGCTGCTCGCAGTTCCTGCGCGACTCCTCGGCGGAGGCGGCCGACGTCCTCGGCTGACCCCGCGGACGTCCCCTTGGGGCCCGCCCGGACGGGCGGGCCTTGCGCGTACCTGGGACGATTGCGGAAGATGCTGGGCCGGGGACCGGGGCCCCGTGCCGGTAACGGCAGGGCGGACCGCTACCCGTAGTACGCATGCAGGAGACAGCGATGTCCCACGACGCCCCGAACCTCGACTTCGACGGCAGCACGCCGTACGAGGACTACGTCAAGGCGGACGTGCTCACCCACCTCCAGAGTCCCCTCTCCGACGACCCCGGCGAGATGGTCTTCCTGGTGACCACCCAGGTCATGGAGTTGTGGTTCACCGTCATCGTCCACGAGTGGGAGACCGCGGCCGGCGCGCTGCGCGAGGACCGCGTGCGCGTGGCGGCCGACGCGCTGAAGCGCTCGGTGCGCGAGCTGGAGGCGCTCAACGCCTCCTGGAAGCCGCTGGGGCAGCTCACCCCGGCCCAGTTCAACTCCTACCGCGGTGCCCTCGGCGACGGCTCCGGCTTCCAGTCGGCGATGTACCGGCGACTGGAGTTCCTGCTCGGCGACAAGTCCGCGTCGATGCTGGTCCCGCACCGGGGCAGCCCGCGCGTCCACGCCGAGCTGGAGAAGGCGCTGCACGAGCCGTCGCTCTACGACGAGGTGGTCCGGCTGCTGGCCCGGCGCGGGTACGCGATCCCCGACGAGGCCCTGCACCGGGACGTGACCCGGAAGTACGAGCCGGTGCCCGAGGTCGAGGCCGCGTGGACGGCCGTCTACTCCGGTGACCAGAACGGCGAGCTGGCCCGGCTCGGCGAGGCGCTCAGCGACGTAGCCGAACTGGTGTGGCGGTGGCGCAACGACCACCTGGTCGCCACCCGCCGCGCGATGGGCGCCAAGACCGGCACCGGCGGCTCCGCCGGGGTGGCCTGGCTGGAGAAGCGGGCCCGCGGCACCGTCTTCCCCGAGCTGTGGACGGCGCGGTCCTATGTCTGAGCTGACGACTCCCCGCGGGCGCGCGGCCGAGCCGACCGGCCGCGCGGAGCGGTACGACGCGGAGCGGTACGACGCGAAGCGGTACGACGCCGAGGACCCGCTCGCCGCCGTGCGCGGCCGGTTCGTCCTCGACGACAGCACCGTCTACCTGGACGGCAACTCGCTCGGCGCGCTGCCCGCGCACGTCCCCGCCCGGCTGGACGACGTCGTCCGCCGCGAGTGGGGCGAGCTGCGCATCCGGTCCTGGGACGAGAGCGGCTGGTGGACCGCGCCCGAGCGGGTCGGCGGCCGGATCGCCCCGCTGGTCGGCGCCGCCCCCGGCCAGGTCGTGGTCTCCGACTCCACCAGCGTCAACGTCTTCAAGGCGGTCGTCGCGGCCGTCCGCATGGCGGGGGAGGGACGGGACGAGATCCTCGTCGACGCCACCACCTTCCCCACCGACGGGTACATCGCCGCGTCGGCGGCCCGGCTGACGGGGTGCGCGCTGCGGCCGGTGGCCCCGGCCGACGTACCGGCGGCGCTCGGCGGCCGGACCGCCGCCGTGCTGCTCAACCACGTCGACTACCGCACCGGCCGGCTGCACGACCTGCCCGCGCTCACCGCCGCCGCCCACGCGGCGGGCGCGTACACCGTCTGGGACCTGTGCCACAGCGCGGGCGCCCTGCCGGTCGGCCTGGATGAGCACGGCGTGGACCTGGCCGTCGGCTGCACCTACAAGTTCCTCAACGGCGGCCCCGGATCGCCCGCGTTCCTGTACGTCCGCCAGGACCTTCAGGACCGCTTCGACTCCCCGCTGCCCGGCTGGAACTCGCACGCCGAGCCGTTCGGCATGGCCACGGCGTACACCCCGGCGGACGGCGCCCCGCGCGGGCGCGTCGGAACGCCGGACATCCTCTCCCTGCTGGCCCTGGAGGCGTCCCTGGACGTGTGGGACGAGGAAGGTGTCTCGGTCGGGGCGGTGCGTGCCAAGTCCCTCGCGCTCACCGACTTCTTCCTGCGGTGCGTCGCGGCGTACGTGCCCGGCGGGCGCGTGGAGTCCCTCACACCGGCCGCGCACGCCGAGCGCGGCAGCCAGGTCGCGCTGCGCTGCGAGGACGCGGGCGAGGTCATGAAGCGGCTGATCGCGCGGGGTGTGGTCGGTGACTTCCGCGCCCCGGACGTGCTGCGTTTCGGCTTCACCCCGCTCTACGTCTCCTTCGCCGACGTGGAGCGGGCGGCGCGGGTACTGGCGGAGGTCCTTCAGGAACCGTAGCCGGAGTGCGCTCGTCGTCCCCGGTATGAGGGAAGAGACACGAGGCGGCGTCGGCTGTCTGCTGGCCGGCGCCGGCGCCGTGGCCGCGGTACTGGCCTGGGCCCCGCTCGCCGCTGACAACGTGACCGGCGGTTTCGAGGGGCAGCACCGCGATCTGAGCGTCCTCTGGGTCGACCTGCCGCTCGTTCTGCTCGGCGGCGCGCTCCTGCCGGTCCTGGTGTGGGGCGCGCTGCTGCGGACGGCGGGCCGGCCCTGGATCGCGCTGCTGGGCGCGGTGGCGTCGCTCGCGCTCGGCGTGTGGGGACTGACGGCCTGGTGGACGCCGTACCAGCGGCCCGAGTTCATGGAGTAGGCACCGGCCGCCCCCCCCTTCACCCAGCGTGATATCCCCGTGTCGGCGCACGTCACCGGCCTGGTACCGTCCCGGCACCGGCCGGATTCCAGTCTTCCGTCCGGTCAACACCGTTTCCTCGCCGAGAGGTTGAACATGCCGGACGCCGCCGCAGAAAACGGGACCGCCGCCGCGCGGAACGCCGCGGAGGAGAAGTCGCTCTTCGCGCACCCCGCGGCCGCTCCCGACCTCACTGCCGCGTACGGCGACCACCCGGACCAGGTGGTCGACCTTTACGCGCCGCGCGTCCAGGCCGGTCCGGGCGGGCCGGTGCCCGTGGTGGTCGTCCTGCACGGCGGGGCCTGGCGGGGCCCGTACGACCGGCGGCACATCAGTCCGTTCGCCGCGTTCCTGGCGGGCCGGGGCTTCGCCGTGGCCAGTGTGGAGTACCGCAGGGGAGCGGACGGTGGTGCGGACGGCGATGCGGGCGGTCGGGCCGGGCGGTGGCCCGACACCCTCGACGACGTGGCCGCCGCCCTCGACGCGCTGCCCGCGCTCGTCGGGGAGCGTCTGCCGGGTGCCGACCCGCGCCGTACGGTGCTCACCGGTCACTCGGCGGGCGGTCATCTCGCCCTGTGGGCGGCGGCCCGGCACGTCCTGCCCGCCGGCGCCCCCTGGCGCACCGACCGGCCCGCGCCCCTGCGCGGCGTGGTCGCCCTCGCGCCGATCGCCGACTTCGAGGTCGCCGACAAGCTCGACGTGTGCGGCGGCGCCGTACGCCAGTTCCTCGGCGGGGACGACACCTTCGCCGAGCGCCGCCCCTACGCCGATCCGGCGCTGCTGCTGCCCACCGGTATCGCGACCACGCTGGTGCAGGGCCGCGCCGACGTGGACGTGCCGCAGGCGGTCGCCGAGTCCTACGCCGACGCGGCGGCCAAGGCCGGGGAGGTGGTGGGGGTGACGCTGCTGGAGGACGTCGGCCACTTCCCGCTGATCGACCCGGCGGCGGACGCGTGCGCGGTGGTGGCGGAGGAGATCGCCCAGCTGGCCTGGTAGCGGCCGGCGGCCAGCGCCCGGCGCCCGGTACCCCGTAACCGTCCCGCCCGCCCCACACCCGCCCCGCACCCGTCCTGCCCCCCGTCATACCTGAGAGCTACGGCGTACGTGAGTCCCCTGGCGGGACGCGGGCGAGGCGTGACGCTCCGTAGTTTCTTTCCCGTACGGGCCCGAGGTGCGGGCCCGCGGGGAGGAGCGGACCGTGGGGTGGGGGAGAGCCGGTCGAAGGCGGCGTGGAGCGGGGCCGTGGCGGGCCGGAACGGGCCGTCGGTGGCGGGGACTTGTCGCGGCGCTGCTGACGGCGGCCGTCGTTCTCCCCCTCTCCGCCGCGGCCCGGCCCACCGTCCCCGCGCCGGTGCCCGCCGCGGTCACCATGACGTCCGCGTCCCTGGCCGACGTGTTCGCCGCGCACCGGGCCAACGCCGCCGAGGCGGCCCGGACGGGAAAGAAACTACGGCGCGTGACGCCTCGCCCGCGTCCCGCCCGGGGACTCACGTACGCCGTAGCTCTCAG